>JALEJO010000053.1 GCA_022769365.1 Oscillospiraceae bacterium
TGAAATATACATTTGCTAAAGTTCCTTTTGAAAGAATCAGAAGAATAACAGGTTATCTTGTCGGCACAACAGACAGATTTAACAACGCAAAGCGTGCCGAAGAAAGAGACAGAGTTAAGCATTCTCTTTAAAAAGCTATTATGTTAAACATAATAAAAATAAATTCAAAACCAATAATTTAAAGAAAAACGGAGGAAACCCCAATGAAAAAATTCAGATGTACAGTATGCGGTTATATTTATGAAGGCGAAGCAGCACCAACAGCCTGTCCACAGTGCAAAGCTCCTGCTTCTAAGTTTGAAGAAATTAAGGAAGACGGCGGAGTAACATTCGTTGATGAACACGTTGTAGGTGTTGCAAAAGATGCTCCTGAAGAAATTAAAGAAGGACTTCGTGCAAACTTCAATGGTGAATGCAGCGAAGTTGGTATGTATCTTGCAATGTCAAGAGTAGCATACAGAGAAGGCTACCCTGAAATTGGTCTTTACTGGGAAAAAGCAGCATACGAAGAAGCAGAACACGCAGCAAAGTTTGCTGAACTCCTTGGCGAAGTAATTTCACCATCAACAGAAGAAAACCTTAAGGCACGTGTAGCAGCTGAAAGCGGTGCTTGCGAAGGCAAAAAAGCACTTGCAACAGAAGCAAAGAAGCTTAACCTTGATGCAATTCACGATACAGTTCACGAAATGGCAAAGGATGAAGCAAGACATGGCAGAGCTTTTGCAGGTCTTTTAAAGAGATATTTTGGTAAATAATCAAAGCATAGAATAACTGAAAAACCTCCCTTTATAAAGCGGAGGTTTTTTGATGTAAGGAGTGAAAAATGATAAATTGCCTGATAGTTGGTTTAGGTGGTGCATTAGGAGCCGTTATGCGTTATCTGATAGGGCTTATACCTTTTAATCCTGATAATGGTTTTCCGATAAAGACGTTTATTATAAACGTTGTGGGGGCTTTTGTGATAGGTATAGTGGCAGCACTTGCAGCAAAAAATGCAATGAATCCTAAACTTGTTTTATTTTTAAAAGTCGGAATATGCGGAGGTTTTACTACTTTTTCATCGTTCGCACTTGAAACAGACCGATTGCTTATGAAAGGACAAAGTTTTACAGCTGTTCTTTATGTGTTACTCAGCATTTTTGCAGGAGTTCTGGCGGTTTTCTTGGCAGATAAAATTATATAAAAAAGTCCCGAAAAACGGGACTTTTATTATTATTACATATTGTTTCTGTTTTCAAGTGCCATATGCAGAGTAACATCATCTGCATATTCAAGGATTCCGCCAATAGGGAGTCCGAATGCAAGTCGTGTAACTTTAATACCGAGAGGTTTAAGCAGCTTTGCAATATACATAGCTGTTGCATCGCCTTCAACAGTCGGATTTGTCGCCATAATGACTTCTTTAACATTTCCTTTTGATATTCTGTCAAGCAGAGAACGTATTTCAAGTTGGTCGGGCATTATCCCGTCAATTGGGGAAATAAGACCGTGCAGGACGTGATACAAACCTTTGTATTCGCCTGAACGTTCAAAAGCTTTAACATCTTTAGGACTTTCAACCACGCATATTGTGTCGCCTGAACGCATCTCGTCGGTGCATATAGGGCAGGTTTCAAGTTCTGTTAAATTTCTGCAAATGCTGCATCTGTGAATAGTTTTCTTTGCAGCAAGCATAGCATCAGCAAATTCCTGAACCTCTTCATCAGACATATCAAGAATTTTATATGCAAGTCTTTGTGCCGATTTTTTTCCGATTCCCGGAAGAGAAGCAAACTTTTCGGTAAGCACGACTATAGGAAGTGCTTCACTTTCATTCATAGATTAGAATAAACCTGGAAGTGAAACTCCGCCTGTGATTTTGCTCATTTCGTCTTCAGTTGTTTTTTCAACGTTATCAACAGCTTCATTTATTGCACTGATAACGAGATCCTGAAGCATTTCAATATCATCAGGGTCAACAACTTCCTTGCTGAGAGTAAGAGATTTAACAGTTTTCTTACCTGTAACAACAACTTCAACTGCTCCGCCTCCTGCTGTTGCTTTAAATTCTCTTTCTTCAATATCAGCCTGTAATGCTGTGATGTCGTCCTGCATTTTCTGAGCCTTACGAATCATTGAATTCATATTCTGTGCTCCGCCAATATTCTGCTTTGGTACTCTTGCTTTCATTTCCTTTAAACTCCTTAAAATAAAAATTGTATTATAATTCTAATTTATCAGGCGGTAAAATCAATTTTGACCGCCATCATCAACAGCAGTTGAAACACCGCTGTTCTTTGCATTATCAATAAATTCACTTGCTCTTTCAGCAGGTGATTTATGTTCATCTGAAGCAGTGCATTTAGCCCTGATTATATAATTTCTGCCGAGTGTTTCAAAAATAACTTTTTTCAGAATTTCGGCATTTTCCGGAACTTTGAAAAGTCTTAAAAAGAATCTGTTTTCAGTAACAATAAGCATAACATTTCCATTTATAAACGCAGCCGAACCGCCAAGAGCTCCAACAACGTCAGGCTTGTACTCACTGAATTTTTCAAGAACTTCCTGCCATGACTGAACAGGGTGGAAATCTTCCTTTTTCAGCTTTGAAAAATCGACTGTTGAAGAGTCAGGCTGATGCTGGGTTTCAGGTATGCTGTTTTGCTGCTGTGCAGGAACCCGCATAGCCTGCATAGAAATGCTTTTTATTTTTTGTTCGAGCATACGAACTTTATCTTTAAGAAAAACAACGTCCTGAGATTGAACATTGCTGTTGCTTTTTTCAGAAACCGTCTTTTCACCCGGTGAATTTATCATTGAAATTATTTTCATTTCAAATTCAGCACGCTTATTGACAGCATAAGACAATTCAGAAGAAATGTCCTGCATCATAGAAATAAGACACATAACATCATCAAGACTGACATTTTTTGAAATATCTGTAAGAATCTTAACTTCTTCACTGCTGCACGAAACCGCTTCGGTTTGTGGAGGTGTGAGTTTAAGCAACATAATATTACGCATCTGTTCTGTTAAATCAGAGGCAAGATTTTGCAAGTCAGTGCTTTTTTGATGAAGTCTGTTTATAATTTCAAATGCTTTTGGAATATCCTTTTCAAATATCGCTTCAAGCATACCATGTATGTCTGTTCTGTCGGCAGTACCGGCTGCAACTGAAACAACATCAGGAGTTATGTCTTTTGAAACGGCTGTGCAAAGTTCAAGAAGCGACAGAGCATCACGCATACCGCCGTCTGAAATCTTTCCTATAAGCATAGCAGCTTCATCTGTTATAGACAAGCCTTCCTGAGAGATTATATATTTAAGTCTTTCTGCAATATCTTTTGTCTGTACACGTCTGAAATCAAAACGCTGACATCTTGAAAGAATTGTTGCAGGAACTTTATGTATTTCAGTAGTTGCAAAAATAAATTTAACGTGCGGAGGAGGTTCTTCAATGCTTTTCAAAAAAGCGTTGAAAGCCGCAGTTGAAAGCATATGAACTTCGTCTATGATATAAACTTTAAACCTGCATTGTTCAGGCATATAGTCAAGTCCGTCACGTATTTCACGGATACTGTCAACACCGTTGTTTGAAGCGGCATCTATTTCTATAATATCGGTAAGCCTGTCGGCATTCTTACATATTTCGCATTCAAGACACGGATTACCGTTTTTAGGATTCTTGCAGTTTAAAGCTTTCGCAAAAATTCTTGCACAGGTTGTTTTTCCCGTACCTCTTGAACCTGTAAAAATATAGGCATGAGCAGTCTGGTTGCTTACAATCTGATTTTTCAGAGTTGTTGTTATATGTTCCTGAGAAATAACATCGTCAAAGGTCTTAGGTCGCCATTTGCGATATAAAGCCTCATACATAAGGCTGCTCCTTTCTGCAATTTATGCCGATATATAAAAAGTTCCGAAACATAGGTGTGCAGGCTTGCTGCGGCACACGAAGCCATCCGCTTAATGCTGCTCGGTCCCCCGCCTGACATGGTTCACGGTGTTTCATTGCACAGGGCCCGCACACCTATATTTCGGAATCGTCACAATAACATTTAATATTATAACACAACAAAATCAAAAATGCAAGTGTTTTTTATAATTTTTTTCGTTTTTGTCCTATTTTTTTGAGTGCATACGCTGATAGTGCTGAAAAATGCTTTCTTTGAGCAAAAAGTTTTAAAAAAGATAATTTCTACCATATACCGCAGGAAAAATTTATATCACATAAATTTTATCATTGATTTGTAAAAAATGACGGTTTTATAATTGACATTTTCAACAAAATGTGATACAATATAGAATGCAAAGGAGTATACTTGCGTAGTAACAATATTAATATGTAATATATTTTCGGTTTTACGAATATATTTTATTACATTATAAATAGAACGAAAGAAGATAAGGAGAATTTCTAAAATGGCAAAGACAAAAGTTGCAGTTATATTCGGCGGTGCGTCAAGTGAACATGATATTTCACTTATTTCAGCTACTAATGTTATAAAAAGCATTCCTAAGGATAAATACGAAGTTATCTGTGTGGGAATAACAAAAAAAGGAAGATGGCTTTATTTTCCGGGTGATGTTTCTGAAATTGAATCAGGTGAATGGGAAAAGAATTCAGACTGTGCATCAGCTGTTATTTCTCCTGACCCGATACATAAAGGTTTACTTATAGTCGAAAATGGTGAAGTTACAGTAAGAAAAGTTGATTGTGTTTTCCCTGTTCTTCATGGTAAAAATGGTGAGGACGGAACAATTCAGGGACTTCTTGATATGTCAAAAATTCCTTATGTAGGCTGTGGTGTGCTTGCATCAGCTTCTGCAATGGATAAAACACATACACATACAGTTCTTGATTATAACGGAGTTCCGACTGCAAAATGGAGAATGATAACTTTAAGAGAAATTTCTCAGCTTTCAGAAAAATGCGAATATATCGCATCAGTTCTTGGTTATCCGCTTTTTGTAAAGCCTGCAAATTGTGGTTCTTCAATCGGTGTAAATAAAGCTGAAAACTTTGATGAACTTGTAAGTGCGGTAAGAACAGCATTTTCACACGACAATAAAGTTATAATCGAAGAATGTATTAACGGCAGAGAACTTGAAGTTGCCGTTTTCGGATATGATAATCCTTTTGCATCTTTTGCAGGTGAAATAGTCAACGAAGCTGAATTTTACGATTATGATTCAAAATATGTTTCAAAAATCAAAACACAGGTGCCGGCTGATCTTGATGTTGATACTATGAAAGAAATAAGAGAAACAGCAATAAAAGCATATAAAGCAATTGGCTGCAAGGGACTTTCAAGAATAGATTTCTTCCTTACTGAAAAGGGTAAACTTCTTGTTAACGAAATAAATACAATGCCTGGATTTACTGATATAAGTATGTATCCGAAACTTATGGAAAATCTTGGAATGACACAGGAATATCTTGTTGATAAACTTATTGAACAGGCAATAGAAAATTCAGAAAGAAATTATTGATTTTCAGGGGAGAGAACGTAATGTCTAATAGTAAGTCGGATTACGCAATAGGCGTTTTTGATTCAGGCTGCGGCGGTCTTACTGCCGTTAAAGAATTAAACAGAATACTGCCTTGTGAAAATATCATATACTTTGGAGATACAGCAAGAATACCGTATGGCACAAAAAGCCGTGAAACGGTTTTAAGATACGCAAAACAGGACGTTGCTTTTTTAAGAAAACATCAGATAAAAATGGTTATAGCTGCCTGCGGTACAGTAAGTTCAACAGTTGGAAACGGAACTCTTTGCGAAGATATGCCTTATACAGGTGTTGTAATTCCTGCATCTATGAAGGCTGCTAAGATTACAAAAAATAAAAAAGTCGGTGTTATAGGAACGGCTGTAACGGTCAAAAGCCAGAGCTTTGTTAAGGCAATTGGCGAACTTGACAGCGAAATAGAAGTTTTTTCAAAAGCCTGTCCTATGTTTGTTCACCTTGTTGAAAACGGCTACACCGACAGAAACAACAAAGTTACAAGACTTGTTGCGGAAGAATATCTTGAACCTATGAAAGAAGCAGGTGTTGATACTCTTATTATGGGTTGTACGCATTTTCCTATAATAAAGGATATAATTCAGGATATTATGGGTGATAAAGTAACTCTTATAAATACAGGCGAAGAAGCTGCACTTTATGCAAGAAAATGCCTGAGAGAAGAAAATATGCTGAATAGTCAGGATAAAAAAGGGAAAAATGTTTTTTATGTCAGTGACAGCGTTGAACTTTTCACTGAAAATGTTAAAAATTTTCTGTCGGAAGATATGACAGGCGAAGTTTATCAGGAAGTTGTTTCATAAAAAATATTTTGGAGAATGTTTTTATGTCAAAGAAAAAATCAAGATTTTTAATTGTAACTGAACAGAAAGACCGTGACAATTCCGATAAAATGGAATTGAAAACAGACGGCTTTATTTGGAAAGACGGGGAACATATCGTTCTTCAATATAATGAAACGAAAGCAACAGGATTTGATGGTTCTGTTATGACAATAAAAGCCGCTGAAAATACTGTTTTTGTAAACAGAAACGGTGAATACAGTGCATCAATGGTTATAGAAAAGTCAAAAGAACACTATGCACATTATGAAACACCTATGGGCGGAGTTGATGTTTCAACAAAAGCGTATTCAGTAAAAAATAATCTTACTGAAAATGGCGGTGAAATAGCGATGAAATACGGCGTTTTTATAAACGGTATGTTTGCTAATTTCACACATATAAAAATAACGGCTGAGGTCGTATAAATATAAAATTCAGGAGAATAGTAAAAATATGACAGATTGTATAAAAAATGCACAGAACGAACTATACGATATGATAGTTTCTGCATTTGGCAGAATGGTTTCAGAAGGTGATGTTGAAGCAGTTCCGATGCCGGCTTTTATAATTGAAGTACCGGCTGACAAGTCACATGGTGATTTTGCAACAAATGCTGCTATGGTAAGTGCTAAAACTTTTAAAATGGCACCACGTATGATAGCTGAAAAACTTCTTTCAAAAATGAATTTTGACGGAACTGTTTTTGAAAAAGCTGAAGTTGCAGGACCGGGATTTATAAACTTTTTCCTTAACAGAAAATGGTTTTCAGATTGTGTTGAAGCTGTTATTTCCGAAGGCGAAAACTACGGCAAAACAAATCTTGGCAATGGTAAAAGAGTTCTTGTTGAATTTGTTTCTGCAAATCCGACAGGTCCTATGCATATAGGCAACGCAAGAGGCGGTGCGTTAGGTGACGGAATATCAGAAATTATGTCATGGGCAGGATATGATGTTACAAGAGAATTTTATATCAATGATGCAGGTAATCAGATAAAAAAATTCGGTGTATCACTTGAAGCAAGATATTTACAGCTTTACAAAGATGGCATTGAAATGCCTGAAGATTCTTATCTTGGTGCAGACATAACAGAACACGCTAAAAATTTTGCTGAAATCAATGGCGATAAATATGTTGACTGCGACAGTGAAACAAGAAGAAAAGCACTTGTTGACTATGCACTTCCTCTCAATGAGGCAGGACTTGAAAGAGACCTTGGAAAATATCGTATCAAATACGATAACTGGTTTAAGGAAAGTTCTCTTCATAATGATGGAAGCGTTGCAAACATTGTAAAAATGCTTAAAGAAAAGGGCTATACTTATGAACAGGACGGTGCTGTTTGGTTTAAGGCTGAACAGTTTGGTGCAGACAAAGACTTTGTTCTTGTTCGTTCAAACGGCATTCCGACTTACGTTGTGCCTGATATTGCATATCACTACAATAAACTTGTAACAAGAAATTTCGATAAGGCAATTGATATATTTGGTGCAGATCACCATGGATATGTTCCAAGACTTAAAGCTGCACTCACTGCACTTGGCGTTGATGCTTCAAAGCTTGATGTTGTCCTTATGCAGATGGTTCGTCTTGTAAGAGATGGAGAAGTTGTAAAGCTTTCAAAGAGAAGCGGCAAGGCAATAACTCTTGTTACTCTTCTTGAAGATATTCCGATAGATGCAGCAAGATTTTTCTTCAATCTTCGTGAAGCAAATACTCATTTTGAGTTTGACCTTGACCTTGCAGTTCAGAATTCTTCACAGAATCCTGTTTACTATGCACAGTATGCGATTGCAAGAATATGCAGTATGTTCAGAAATCTTAAAGAAGAAGGAATTGAACTTAAAAAGCTTTCATCTTCTCAGCTTGATTGTCTGGACAAACCTCAGGAAATTGCACTTATCCGCTTTATTGCTTCACTTCCTTCAGAAGTAAATGCGGCAGCTAAGGCTTATGACCCTTCAAAGATTACCAAATATGCGGTTGAACTTGCTTCACTTTTCCACAAATTCTATGACGGATGCAGCGTTAAAAATGCTGAAACTCCTGAAATCCGTGATGCAAGAATGGTTCTTTGCGAGGCAGTTAAGCAGACTATGACAAATGTTCTTACAATGCTTAAAATTACTTGTCCGGAAAGAATGTAACGGTAAAAATTACAAATTGGTAAAACTTAAAAATATTTATTAATTGCCTTAAAATAGGATGAAATTAAAGGAAATATTTTACTAAAGCTGAAAATTAACAATTTATACACACAAGTTTCTGTGAAATGTGTTACAATATTGTAATAAATAGCAGGAATTAAGAAAATACGGGAATATAATTTAAAACAGAAAGGATTGGCTGTTAATATGTCAAACAGATTATTTCAGGGATTAATGCATCAGATGAGAGAAGTTATGGATGCAACTATTGGTGTAGTTGATGAAACAGCAACTACAATTGCCTGCAGTGACCTTACAAAAGTAGGTACAACAAATGAATTTGTATCACTTGATTTAAACGATACAACAGATATTTTTATTCGTGACGGATATACATATAAGCCTTTTGGCGTAAAGTCTAAGCCTGAATATGCTGTTTTTGTTGAAGGAACAGATGAACAGGCTGCAAGATATGCAAACGTTCTTGCGATTTCACTTGCAAACGTAAAGCAGTACTATGATGAAAAATACGACAGAAACAACTTCATCAAGAATGTTGTTCTTGAAAATGTTCTTCCGGGCGATATTATTGTAAAGGCAAGAGAACTTCATTTCAATGCAGAAGTAAGCAGAGTTGTTCTCCTTATAAGAATAGTTTCAACAAACGATATTTCAGCATATGATGTTATCCAGAATCTTTTCCCTGACAAGAGCAAGGATTTCGTTTTCAACATAACAGAAACAGATATTGTACTTGTTAAGGAAATCAAAAACACAGTTGCAACAAAAGATCTTGAAAAGCTCGCACGTTCAATTGCAGATACTTTAAGTTCTGAATTCTATACAAGAGTAAATGTCGGTATAGGTACAGTTGTAACAAGCGTTAAGGATCTTTCACGTTCGTTCAAGGAAGCGCAGATGGCTCTTGAAGTTGGTAAGGTATTTGATACAGATAAGGTTATTGTAAGCTACGATAATCTCGGTCTTGCAAGACTTATTTATCATCTTCCTACAACACTTTGCGAAACTTTCTTAAATGAAGTATTCAAGAGAGGCAGCATCGATTCACTCGATCATGAAACACTCTTTACAATTCAGAGATTCTTTGAAAATAACCTCAATGTTTCAGAAACTTCAAGAAAACTTTTCGTACACAGAAATACACTTGTGTATCGTCTTGAAAAAATCAAGAAGCTTACAGGTCTTGATCTTCGTGAATTTGACCACGCAATTATATTTAAAGTTGCACTTATGGTCAAGAAATACCTTCAGGCAAAGCCTGTTAAATTCTAAGATTTAAGAAACAGAGTAATAAGAAGAAAAAAGAGAAAAACAGAAAATCAATGGAAAGGTGATAAGGCATGGTTGAATTTCGTAATGTTTCAGTTACATATGCAAACGGTGTTGATGCACTTTATAATGTCAACTTAGTTATAAATGACGGCGACTTCGCTTTTGTTGTAGGGCCGTCAGGTGCAGGTAAAAGTACAATGATAAAACTTCTCCTGAAGGAGATAAGTCCGACTTCGGGAGAGGTTATTGTAAACGGTTACAAACTTACCAAATTGCCGAAAAGAAAAATACCATCATTAAGACGTACAATAGGATTTGTATTTCAGGATTTCAGACTTATTCCTTCAATGACGGTTTATGAAAATATTGCATTTGTACTCAGAGTTATAGATTCACCAAGAAGATATATCAAAAAAAGAGTAAAATATGTTATAAGCCTTGTAGGGCTTGAAGACAAGGCAGATGCGTTTCCTGATGAGCTTTCAGGCGGTGAAAAGCAGAGATGTGCCATTGCAAGAGCACTTGTAAATGACCCTGATTTGATAATTGCCGATGAACCGACGGGAAACATTGACCCTGAACTTTCATATGAAATAGTTGAACTTTTAAAGAGTATAAATGATTGCGGCACAACTATTCTTATGGTAACACATGAACACGACCTTGTGCGTCATTTTGGCGGAAGAATTATAAACATCAACAAAGGTGAGGTTACATTCGATAACGTTATCAGCGGTGATGCTGTTTCTGAAGCTGCAAATATTATGAACGATATAAACAGCGGAAGCACACAGGTTGTTTACGATGAAGATTACAAAGCCGAACAGTACGAATCATACAGCGGCGATGTTTATGATGAAACAGACAACAGGTTTGTACCTGACAATGAAGGCGGTGATTACTGATGAAACTTAGCGGTGTTCAGTACCTTGCAGGTCAGGGAATAGAAAATATATGGAAAAACAGAATGATGTCTTTTGCGTCATTTTGTGTACTGCTTGTTTCAATACTTATGGTAGGACTTGCTTCGCTTTTTTACATAAATATAACATCTATGATAGGAAGCGTTGCAGGAAAAAATGAAGTTATTGTCTATATTGAAGACGGTGCAACATCGGAGGATGAGGCAGCACTTAAAACACAGCTTGAAAAAATAGGCAATATGACTGAAATAAGCTTTTATTCAAAAGATCAGGCTTTTGAAGATTTGAAAAAAAGTATGTCTGACTATGAAGTTCTGTTTGACTCACTTGGAAATGATAATCCTCTTATAGATTCATACAGAATAAAAATTGCAGATATAGACCAAATGGACAACACTGTTGCACAGATTCAGAAACTTGACTTTGTTTCAAATGTTCGTGCACCTTATGATTTTGTTAACATACTTATTCAGTTAAGAAGAATCATAACCATAATAGCACTTGCTGTTATTGCGGCACTTTGTATTGTTTCGGTAATTATAATTTCAAACACAACGAAAGCATCTGTATTTGCAAGAAGAGAAGAAATTATGATTATGAAGTATGTTGGTGCTACAAACGCTTTTATCAGAATACCTTTCTTTGTTGAGGGTATGATAACAGGATTTATGGCAGGACTTGTGGCACTTATACTCACATGGCTTAGCTATGATTCAACAGTTGATCTTCTTACAAATCAGGTTGATATTTTAAATATCATCGGTGTTGGAAGCATTATATCATTCAGACAGATTATTGTTCCGGTAGCACTTTGCTACCTTTTTGCCGGTGCATTGGTTGGAGCTTTGGGAAGTACAATTTCAACAAGAAAGCATCTGAATGTATAATAAATCAAAAGAGAAAATGAGAAAACGGAGGTAAGAATTAAATGTCTAAGTTAAAACTATGGAAAAAACTTACTGCTCTGATTACCTGCGGTGTTTTGACGGTGGGACTTTACACATATAACAGTCCGCAGTTTGAAAAGCCGATTTCAGCGAAAACTACAAGCGAACTCAATGCTCAGAAAGCACAGAATTCCGCTAAAATAAAGGAACTTCAGGGTAAACTTGATAAGTATTCTGCAAAGCAGGCGGAAGATGAAAAGTATCAGAAAATTCTTTCTGAAAAAATGGACAAGCAGCAGGAAAATCTTGAAATAATAAATGAAGAACTTTCAAGAATAAAAGATGACATTTCAGACAAAGAACAGAATATTTCTGATCTTGAAGATAAAATGGAACTTCAGGAACAGGATATAAGCGATGGAATGGATGCATTTAAGCAAAGACTTCGTGCCATTTACATAATGGGAAACGATTCACTTGCATCTGCACTTGTTGGTTCAACAGATTTTTATGATTTGCTTTCAAAATACGAACTTATTTCAAGAGTTTCAAATTACGATAATAACCTTGTAAATGACCTTAAAGATGAACTTAATCAGTATGCATCATCTAAAAAGGATTTACAGAAGGAAAAAGATGAACTTGCTGTTCAGGAAGAACAGAAGGAAAACAAAAAAGATGAAATGCAGACAGCTCTTGATGAACTGAGTGCAGATTATCAGAAAACTTCTGCAAGTATCGAAAGCAGTAAACTTGAAGCTGCGAATGCAAGCAGTGAAATGGCTCAGCTTCAAAAGACAAATGAATCTATTGAAAATGAAATCAAACAGATTCAGATAAAAATGCAGCAGGAAGAAGAAGCAAAGAAAAAGGCAGCAGCTGCAGCAGCTGCAAAAACAACAAAGGCAAATGGCGACTCTTCATCTTCAACAAAAACAACAACTGCAAAGCAGGATAAAAAAGAAGACAGTAAAGATAATAGCAAAGAAGAAGTCAAGGAAACTGTTAAAACAGATAAGGAAGTTGCAGAAGAACCTGTAACACAGCCTAAGAAAACTCAGCCGGTAACAGAAGCTGAAGAAGTTACAGAAGCACCTGCAACAACACCTTCAACATCTGATTCAGGTTCATGGTCGTGGCCTTGCACAAGCTACACTATTTCAAGCGGATATGGTTACAGATGGGGTTCACTCCATGCAGGCATCGATATAGCAGGCGGCGGTTCAGCACTTGCTTCAAGAAGTGGTACTGTTATTAAAGTTTCATCAACTTGTACACATAACTATCCTAAGTCATCAAGCTGCGGTTGCGGCGGCGGATATGGTAACTATGTTATCATTTCACATGGCGGCTCTTATACAACACTTTACGGACATCTTGCGTCAGTAAATGTATCTGTTGGTCAGAGTGTTTCAGCCGGACAGGTTATAGGTACAGTTGGTTCAACAGGTTTTTCAACAGGTTATCACCTGCATTTTGAAATCCGTGTAAACGGCGGTGCAGTAAATCCTGTAAGCTATTTGTATTAATTTATAAAAATAATATCAGGGCAGTTATTATCTGCCCTGATTTGCGTATAATTCATAATGAGAAAGGCACAAAATGAAAGAGAAAAATAAACAGAAAAGCAGAACAGGAGTTATAATCAGTGTTGCAGCTGTAACGGCAGCAGTTACATTTATATTAACGTCTTATTTTAATTTGAGAATTTTCAATGGCAAACTTGCAAATGTAAACAGTCTGTCGAAAACATATTCCGAATTAAAGGAAGTCAGTGACTGCATAGATGAAAATTATTATACAAATGCAGATGAAGAAAATGTTAAAAACGGAATATTAAAAGGCTATGTAAGCGGACTTAACGATAAATATTCAAAATATATGACACCTGATGAATACAGTCAGTTTACAGACACAGAGTCAGGCAACAGTACAGGTATAGGCATAACTGTTTCAAAAACAGAAGACGGATATATTAAAGTTGAAGAAATTGCAGAGGAAGGACCTGCTGCAAAGGAAAATATAAAAGTCGGGGATATAATAGTTTCTGTTGAGGGTGATGACGTTTCAGAACTTGGATATGAAGAAGCAATTAACAAAATAAAAGGCGAGGACGGAACAAAAGTAAATCTGAGTATTTTAAGAAATAATAATCAGATTGAAGTTACGGCACTCAGAAAAACTTATGAAGTAAAATCAGTTTATTATCAGATGCTAAATGATAATGTAGGTTATATAAGAATAACAGGTTTCAGAACGGCAACAATAAATCAGTTCAGTGATGCATTTGCCGAACTTGAAAAAGACGGTGCAAAAAAATATATTTTTGATGTGAGAAATAACGGTGGCGGTCTGCTCTCTGCTTTGCAGGAAATAATCGACCCTCTTTTACCTGAAGGCGACATTGCAACAGCAAATTACAAAGGTGGAAAAGTTGAAACTGTTATAAAATCTGATTCACAGTATATTGATGTTCCTGCTGTTGTTCTTGTAAATGAAAATACAGCAAGTGCGGCAGAACTTTTCTCTTGCAGTTTAAGAGATTTTACAGGAGCAAAACTTGTTGGTACACAAACATATGGAAAAGGTGTTATGCAGAATACCTATAAACTCAGCAATGGCGGTGCAGTCACATTAACAGTTGCAACGTATCAGACAACAAAATCAGAGTGTTATAATGGAGTGGGACTTGTTCCTGATAATGTTGTTGAATCAAATGAAAACGATGATATAAAATCTGCTGACCCTGAAAAAGATGCACAGCTTTCAGAGGCACTCAGCATAATTGAAAATGAAAATTAAATTTTATGTATATATGGAAATACAAAACTTCATCTGAATTTGATGATATTTTTATGTGCGGTGATGGCGAAAATTTAACAGGTCTTTGGTTTGGAAATTCAAAAGATTCATATAAACATAATATTGAAAAAGCAGTTGAAAATGAATCTGTTTTCAAAAATGTTATAAAATGGCTTGATATATATTTTTCAGGAAAAGAGCCTGATTTTAACCCTTCATATAAAATAAATTACACATCGGATTTCAGAAAAGAAGTTATAAGCGAAATTGAAAAAATACCATATGGAAAAACAGTAACATATGGTGACATTGCAAAAGTTATTTCAGAAAAAAGAAATATCAAAAAGATGTCTGCACAGGCAGTAGGTGGAGCAGTCGGCTGGAATCCTATCTGCATAATAGTTCCATGCCACAGAGTTCTTGGACTTGGCGGAAAACTTACAGGCTATGGAGGCGGACTCAAAAATAAAATTGCCTTGCTTGAACTTGAAAAAATAAAATATAAAAATTGATGATTAACAGGCAATAAGGAAGTGAAAAAATGGATTTTAAACTTGTTTCGGATTATAGTCCTGCGGGGGATCAGCCAAAAGCCATTGCAGAACTTACAAAAGGCATAAAAGAGGGAATGAAAGGTCAGATTCTTCTTGGCGTTACAGGTTCAGGAAAAACATATACAATTGCAAATGTCATAAAAAATGTGAATAAGCCGACGCTTGTGCTTGCACATAATAAAATACTTGCTGCACAGCTTTGCAGTGAGTTTAAAGAATTTTTTCCTGAAAATGCTGTTGAATATTTTGTTTCATATTATGACTATTATCAGCCTGAAGCATATATTCCGAGTAAAGATGTTTATATAGCAAAAGATGCATCAATAAATAATGAAATAGATAAAATGCGTCATTCAGCGACAGCCGCACTTGCAGAAAGAAGAGATGTTATAATTGTTGCAAGTGTATCTTGTATATATTCACTTGGAAGTCCTGAAGAGTATCGTTCTCTTATGGTTTCACTTCGTCCCGGAATGGAAATGTCAAGAGAAGAACTTATAGAAAAACTTGTTGCTATTCAATACGAAAGAAATGATGTTTCATTTACACGAAACAAGTTCAGAGTTCGTGGAGATGTTGTTGAAATTTATCCTTCAAGTTTTACTGAAAAAGCTATAAGAGTTGAATTTTTCGGAGATGAAATAGACAGGATAAGCGAGTTTACAACTTTAACGGGAGAAGTTACAGGTGTTTTGCAGCACGCAGCAATTTTTCCTGCATCGCATTATATTGTCGGCGATGAAAAAATGGAATCTGCACTTATCGAAATACAGACTGAAATGGAACAGCAGGTTGAATATTTCAAAAGTCAGAATAAGCTGATAGAAGCACAGAGAATAGAACAGCGTACAAGATATGATATGGAAATGATGCGTGAAATAGGCTTTTGCAGCGGTATTGAAAATTATTCAAGAATACTTGCAGGAAAGCCCGCAGGAAGTGTGCCTTGTACACTTCTTGATCATTTCCCTGATGATTTTTTGCTCGTCGTTGATGAAAGCCATGTTTCTTTGCCGCAGGTTCGTGCAATGTATGCAGGTGACAGGGCAAGAAAGGAAACACTTGTTAATTTTGGTTTCAGACTGCCAAGTGCTTATGACAACAGACCACTTAAATTTGATGAATTCTGTTCGCATATAAATCAGGCAATTTATGTAAGTGCGACTCCTGGACCACTTGAAAAAGAATTTTCTTCACAGATTGTCGAACAGGTTATCAGACCGACAGGTTTGCTTGATCCTGAAATTGAAGTACGTCCTGTTGACGGACAGATGGACGATTTGTATAGTGAAATTCAGGAAAGAATTGCAAGAGATGAAAGAGTTTTAATTACAACTTTAACAAAAGATCTTGCAGAACAGCTTACAGATTATCTTGATAAACTTGATATTAAAGTAAGATATTTACATCATAAAGTTGACACAATAAAAAGAATGGAACTTATAAGAGATTTAAGACTTGGTGTTTTTGATGTTCTTGTGGGAATAAATCTTTTAAGAGAAGGTCTTGATATTCCTGAAGTTTCACTTATTGCAATTCTTGATGCTGATAAGGAAGGATTTTTAAGAAGTGAAACATCTCTTATACAGACAATAGGACGTGCCGCAAGAAATGCAGACGGTAAAGTTATTATGTACGCTGATAATGTTACGGGTTCAATGGAGAGGGCAATAGAAGAAACTTTAAGAAGAAGAACTCTCCAGATAGAATTTAATGAAAAGCACGGCATAATTCCGAAAACAATTAAAAAAGAAATAAGAGATGTTCTTGAAATAACTTCCGAACAAAGCAAGGAAGAAAAGAAAAAAGAAAAGGAAAGAATAAAACAAATGTCGCCTGATGAAGTTCAGGAAATGATAGATTCACTTACCGAAAAAATGCTTATGGCATCTCAGGAAATGAACTATGAACAGGCACTTGTTTATCGTGATAAAATAGCAGAACTGAAAGGTTTAGTCAAATGAATGATAAAATAATTATCAAAGGTGCAAGGGAACATAATTTAAAAAACTGCAATGTTGAAATTCCAAGAAATAAGCTTGTTGTTATGACAGGTCTTTCAGGTTCTGGAAAATCATCTCTTGCATTTGATA
Organism: Oscillospiraceae bacterium; assembly: GCA_022769365.1. Lineage (GTDB taxonomy): Bacteria > Bacillota > Clostridia > Oscillospirales > Ruminococcaceae > Ruminococcus_C. The sequence goes on from JALEJO010000053.1 coordinate 17,030, forward strand.
CGATATACGCAGACGGTCAGAGAAGGTATTTGGAGAGCCTTTCGTCGTATGCAAGACAATTTCTCGGGCAAATGGAAAAACCTGATGTAGACAGTATAGAGGGCTTGTCACCGTCTATTTCAATAGACCAGAAAACAACTTCAAAAAATCCAAGATCAACAGTCGGAACAGTAACAGAAATATATGACTATTTAAGACTTCTTTATGCAAGAATAGGTGTGCCTCATTGCCCTGTGTGCGGCCGTGAAATAAAGCATCAGTCAATTGATGAAATAGTTGATGCAGTTATGAAACTTGAAACAGGAACGAAAATACAGCTTCTCGCACCTATCGTGCGTGGCAGAAAAGGACAGTATGTCAAAGAACTTGAAAATGCGAGAAAATCGGGTTATGTCAGAGTAAGAATTGACGGAATAATTTATGATTTATCTGAAAAAATTGAAATAGACAAAAATAAAAAACACAACATTGAAATAGTGGTTGACAGACTTGTTATCAAAGACAGCATTCGTTCGAGATTAACCGACAGTATCGAAACAGTTTTTTCTGTTTCGGGAAATATTCTTATAGTTGCAGTTTCAGATGGTGAAGATATGATGTTTTCGCAGAGTTATGCCTGCCCTGAACATAATATCAATATAGAAGAATTAACTCCGAGAATGTTTTCGTTCAACAATCCTTTTGGTGCTTGTCCTGCTTGTGCAGGTCTTGGAATGACTGAATCGATTGATGAAGATATGGTAGTGCCTGATAAGGAATTAAGCATTGCAGAAGGTGGAATAAATGCTTCAGGTTTCAACACGCTTGAAAAAGATTCCTATGCGATGATGTATTATAATGCCATTGCAGAAGAATTTAATGTGGATTTAAATACGCCTATAAAAGATCTTCCAAAAGAAAAACTTGATTTGTTTTTATATGGTACAGGCGACCACAAAATGAAAATAAATACTCCTGCGGCTTTCGGCGGAGGATATTACAACGGAACTTTCGAGGGCGTTATACCAAGTATGGAAAGACGTTACCACAGCGACAGTGAAACTCAGAAAAAACATCTTGTAAAATATTTCACGGAAAACAAGTGCCGAGTTTGCAAGGGAAACAGACTTAAAAAAGAAAGTCTTTCTGTTACTGTAAACGGCAAAAATATTATTGAAGCAACTGAAATGCCGATAACAGAATGTAAAGAATTTTTCAGTTCAATTGAACTTACCGAAAAGGAAAAAGTAATTGCAAAGCCTATTTTAAAAGAAATAAAAGCAAGACTTACGTTCCTTGAAAATGTTGGACTTGAATATCTTTCTCTTTCAAGAAAATCAGGAACGCTGTCGGGCGGTGAAAGCCAGAGAATAAGACTTGCAACGCAGATAGGTTCTTATCTTATGGGTGTTCTTTATATACTTGATGAACCGAGTATAGGGCTTCACCAAAGGGATAACGACAAACTTATTGCAACGCTGAAACAGCTTCGTGACACAGGAAATACTCTAATCGTTGTTGAACACGATAAAGATACAATAATGGCGGCAGATTATGTTGTTGATGTCGGACCTGGGGCAGGTGTCAACGGCGGAAATATTATTTATTCAGGCGATGTAAAAGGATTGCTTGAATGCAAAGAATCGATAACAGGCAAATATTTAAGCGGTGAACTTGAAATTGAACTTCCTGAAAAAAGAAGAACAGGAAACGGAAAATATCTGTCTGTTAAAGGTGCATATGCAAATAATTTAAAGAATATAAATGTTGATATACCGCTTGGTGAAATTGTTTGTGTAACAGGCGTTTCAGGTTCGGGAAAATCTTCTCTTGTGAATGAAGTTATATACAAATATCTATCTGTAAAACTGAACAAAGCACAGACAAAATACGGTAATTTTAAAGAAATCAAGGGTATAGAAAATCTTGATAAAGTTATAAATATAGACCAGTCACCAATAGGCAGAACACCACGTTCAAATCCTGCAACATATACAGGTGTTTTCAATGATATAAGAGAACTTTTTGCAAAAACAAGTGATGCAAAAGCGAAAGGCTACACAGCAGGAAGGTTTTCTTTCAACATTAAAGGCGGAAGATGTGAAAGCTGTACGGGTGACGGCATAATTAAAATTGAAATGAACTTTTTGCCTGATGTCTATGTTCCTTGCGATGTATGTAAGGGAAGAAGATACAACACAGAAACTTTATCAGTTAAATATAAAGGCAAATCAATTTATGATGTGCTTGAAATGACAGTTGATGAAGCAGTTCTTTTCTTTGAAAATATACCGAAAATCGCAAAGAAAATAAATATGCTGAAAGAAGTCGGACTCGGATATATAAAAATAGGTCAGCCTGCAACAACTCTTTCAGGCGGTGAGGCACAGCGTGTTAAGCTTGCGGCAGAGCTTCAACGTCAGGCAACAGGAAAAACAATCTATATTCTTGATGAACCTACAACAGGACTTCACACAGCAGATGTTCATATGCTTGTTTCAGTACTTGAAAAACTTGCAGATAAAGGCAATACAATTTTGCTTATCGAACATAATCTTGACGTTATAAAAATGTCTGATTATATAATAGATATAGGTCCTGAGGGCGGTGTGAACGGCGGTACAATCGTTGCGTGCGGAACACCTGAAGAAATTGCAAAGTGTGAAAAATCGTATACAGGGCAGTATTTAAAGCCTTATCTTGTAAGGAAAGAAAAATGAAACTGAATGAGAAATTAACAAAGAATATATTTGTTATACCGCTTACGCTGCTTTGTTGTTTTCTTTGGGGAAGTGCATTTCCATGTATTAAAACGGGCTATAAACTTTATGAAATAGCATCAGATGATTCAGCATCGCAGCTGCTTTTTGCAGGGATAAGATTTACTCTTGCAGGAATTATGGTAATAGCAATAAACAGTTTGATGAACAAAAAAATTATATTGCCTGAAAAGAAAAATATTGGTATTGTTATGAAAGTATCGCTTTTTCAGACTATACTTCAATATCTGTTTTTCTATCTTGGAACAGCAAGAACATCGGGAGTAAATTCATCGATAATAGTTGCTTCAAACGTGTTTTTTTCAATGATTTTTTCAACACTTATATTTCATCAGGAAAAACTTAAAATAAATAAAATTGCAGGCTGTATTTTAGGTTTTGCGGGTGTTGTTATAATAATTGCAGGGGGCGGAAAAATAAGTTCTGTGATGAGTATGAAAGGTGAAGGATTTGTGCTTATATCGGCAGTAAGTTCTTCTCTTTCAACTGTACTTATGAAAAAATACAGCAGTAAGGCAAACCCCGTTATGATAAGCGGATACCAGTTCTTTTTCGGCGGTATAATAATGGCTATATTCGGACTTTTGTTTGGAGGAAAAATAACGCATATAACGTTTACAGGTATAATATTATTATTTTATCTTGCAGTGATTTCGTCCGTGGCATATACTTTATGGGGAGTTTTACTTAAATATAATCCTGTTTCAAAAATTGTTGTTATGGGATTTATGAACCCTGTTTTTGGGGTATTGCTTTCGGCAATTTTCCTTGGAGAAAACAAAGAAGCTTTCGGAATATATGGAATAGCGGCATTGCTGCTTGTATGTATCGGAATATTTTTGGTTAACAAAGAATTTAAAAAGGAGCATTAAATGATTTTTATTTATAAAAAAGCGTATACACACGCAGGAAGATTTCATGCAGATGATGTATTTTCAACAGCATTTTTGAAAATATTAAATCCTGAACTTAAAGTGCAGAGAGTTATAGACCTTCCTGAAAAAATTGACTATACAGATACAATTGTTTACGACATAGGCAGAGGAAGGTTTGACCATCATCAGCCGGACAGCAGAGTAAGAGATAACGGAGTACCTTTTGCGGCATTCGGACTTCTTTGGGAAAGATTCGGAATGATGATTTTCAACGATAAAAAACTTGTGAGAAAGTTTGACGAAACATTTATTCAGGGACTTGACCAGAATGACAATACAGGTGAATATCATCAGCTTGCTGCAATTATGGGCAATTTCAATCCGCTATGGAATGAGGAAATGTCTGAAAATGAACAGTTCAACAAAGCTGTTGATTTTGCTAAAATAATTCTTGAAAGAGCATTTGCAAAAAAACTTGCTGTTAAAGAGGGAATTGCACTTATAAAAAAAGAGTATGAAAAAAGCGATGGCGAAGTAATAATACTTGATAAATATATACCTTGGAAAAACGGATTGCTTGATACAGATGCAAAGTTTGTTATATTTCCGTCAAACAGAGGCGGATATAATTCCGTTGCTGTTCCTGTTTCAGATACAGATAACACACCAAGAATAAAATTCCCTGAAGAGTGGGCAGGACTTGAGGGCGATGAACTGAAAAAAGTATCGGGTATGAAAGGACTTCATTTCTGTCACAGAGGCAGATTTATGATACATTCAACCGATTTTGAAACAGTTAAAAAAGCGACTTACGACACGCTTGAAAAATTTAAAAATAAATGAAATAACAGACTTTTGGAGTAATTTAAATTATTCTGAAAGTCTTTTTATTTCAGATAATAAATTTTAAAAAAAACTATAGCTTTTTAAGTAAAAATATGTTATAATAGTATATAAAACAAATTTTTTGGAGAATAAAAATGTTTATTATTGATTGTCATACACATACAAGCGTTTCGCCTGACGGAAACGGAACAGCAGAAGAATTATATAAAAAAGCTGAAGAAATCGGTCTTAAAGCACTTGCAGTTACGGAACATTGCGAAGTGAACAGATTTTTCAGCTATGATTATTACGGTGAAACACCACGAAATGAATTTGAAGTTTATTTTGACGGAAATATATTTGAAAATGCAATGAAAACATTATCTGAACTGAAAAAAAATCAGAGAGATGTTATACTTTCAACAGGAATTGAACTCGGTCAGATAAATTCAAATTATCAGCTTACAGATATAATATTAAAAGACAAAAGACTTGATTTTGTCATTGCATCACTCCACGAACTTCTTGGAAGAGAAGATTTTGCATTTATCGACTACACAAAAGAAGACTACAGACCACTTCTTGATGATTATTTCAGCCAGCTTCTTGAAATAGCAGAAAGCGGAAAATATGACGTTTTAGGACACATAACATATCCTATAAGATATATTTCGGGAGAATATGGAATAAAAGTTGATATGGAAAAATATTATCCTGTTATAGAAAAAATTCTTGAGGCAGTTATAAAAAACGGCAAGGGAATAGAAGTAAATACATCGGGATTAAGACAAAAATATGGCAAAACTTTTCCTGATTATGATATAATAGAAAAATACCGCAAACTTGGCGGAAAAATTATAACAATAGGTTCAGACGCACATTGCAGTGATGACCTTGCAAAAGGCACAGATAAAGGCATTGAACTTGTGAAAAAAGCAGGATTTAAAAAAGTTTGCTGTTTTATAAAACGTAAACCTGTATATTTTGATATATGAAAGGAAATGAATGATATGAATGAACTTATAAAATTATTGCAGCAGAATGCAAGATTTTCAAATTCACAGCTTGCTGCTATGACAGGCAAAACTGAAAAGGAAGTTGAATCTGAAATAAAAGAACTTGAAAACAAAGGAATAATAAAAGGCTACAGCGTTATTTTAAATGAAGATATGCTTGACACAAATCTTGTAACAGCTATTATTGAACTTAAAGTAACACCTAAAAAGAATCACGGTTTTGACCAGCTTGCACATATAATCACATCATATGCGGAAGTTGACAGCGTTTCACTTATGTCTGGCTCTTATGATTTATCTGTAACACTTCGTGGAAAAGGTGTAAAAGAAATATCTATGTTTGTTTCGCAGTGTCTTTCAACACTTGACGGTGTACTTTCAACAACAACTCATTTTGTTTTGAAAACATACAAAGAAAAAGGCATAATAATAGATGATGAAGAAAAAGATGAAAGGAGTATGGTTTGTCCGTGATGAACTACGACAGTATACTTTCTGAAAAATGCAAAAAAATGAAACCGTCGGGGATAAGAAGATTTTTTGACCTTGCGGCAACAATGGATAATGTCATAAGTCTTGGAGTGGGAGAACCTGACTTTTCAACTCCTTGGACTGTCAGAAAAACAGCAATTGAAACTCTTGAAAGAAAAAGAATTATATACACAGCAAATGCAGGACTTGCAGATTTAAGAAAATCTATTTCCGATTATATTTACAAAAAAGAATCTGTAAGATATAATCCCGATGATGAAATTATCGTGACGGTAGGCGGTTCAGAGGCAATAGACCTTGCAATAAGAAGTATAGTAAATCCAGGTGATGAGGTAATGATAGTTGAACCTTGCTTTGTTTGTTATGCACCCCTTGTTGAACTTATGAACGGTGTGCCTGTACCTCTTGTTACAAAAGCGGAAGATAAATTTAAATTAAAAGCTGATGAACTTAAAAAAGCAATAACACCGAAAACAAAGCTTTTAATACTTCCGTATCCTAATAATCCAACCGGTGCAATAATGACAAAAGAGGATCTTGAACCGATTGCGGAAGTTTTAAAAGATACAAATATAATGGTTTTGACAGATGAAATTTATTCTGAAATGACATATGGAAGAAAACATTTTTCAATAATTTCTTTGCCTGAAATGAAAGAAAGAACTATTTATGTAAACGGATTTTCAAAGGCATTTGCAATGACAGGCTGGCGACTCGGCTACGTTGCAGCTCCTGAACCTGTTGCAAAACAAATGCTTAAAATACATCAGTATGGTATTATGTCATCACCGACAGTAAGCCAATATGCGGCGATAACAGCTTTGGAAGAGTGTGAAAATGACGTTGCAAATATGGTTTCGGAATATAATATGAGAAGAAGATTTCTTGTTGACGGTTTCAACAGAATAGGGCTTGACTGTTTTGAACCTGAGGGTGCATTTTATATATTCCCGTCAATAGAAAGCACAGGTTTAACAAGTGAAGAATTTTGTGAAAAACTGCTTTATGAAAAAAATGTTGCGGTTGTTCCTGGAAGTGCATTTGGTGCGAGCGGAGAAGGACATATAAGAATATCTTATGCATATTCATTAAAGCATCTCACAACAGCACTTGAAAGAATAGAAGAATTTGTTAAGGAATGTAGAAAATGAAGGAAATAATTTTGAAAACTCCTGCAAAAATAAATCTTATGCTTGACGTTGCAGGAAAAAGAAGAGATGGTTATCATCTTATAAAAACTGTTTTTCAAACAGTATCTATATTTGATTATATAACAATAACAGCAAGTGACTGTGGAAAAATATTCGGAATATCCTGCAACAAAAAGGATATTCCGTGTGATGAAAGAAATATCGTTTATAAGGCAGGAAAGGCACTTGAAAAGGCTACAGGAAAGAGTTTTATGGACGATGTTCATTTTGCAATTGAAAAAAATATCCCGTCACAGGCTGGAATGGGCGGCGGAAGCAGTGATGCAGCTGCTGTTATGTATGGACTTAATTATTTATTTGAACTTGGACTGACAAAACAGCAGCTTTGCGAAATAGGTGCTTCAGTCGGTGCAGATGTTCCGTTTTTCTTTGAAGGTGGAACGGCACTTGCCGAGGGAATAGGTGAAATACTGACTCCCATAAAAAATAAGTTTGAAAAAATAGACCTTGTTATTGCAAAACCTGAAAAAGGAATATCAACAGCGGAGGCATATAAGGCGGTTGACAACCTTGAAAATCCTATACTTCACCCAAGGTATGAAAAGCTTGTTACGGCACTTCAATATGCGGATATAAACGGAGTTGCATCAAATTGCAGAAATATTTTCACAAAGGCTGCTGACATATTTGAAGTAAATAATATTATAGCGGATTTTGCAATGTATGGTGCTTTAGGTGCAGAAATGACAGGAAGCGGAAGTGCAGTTTTCGGAATATTTGAAAACGAAATAAAAGCAAGAGATTGCCTGAAAAAAATGAAAAGCAGTTATGACTTTGTTCAGGTATGCGAGGCAGTTGATTGTAAAATAGAAAAAATCTGATTAAAACAAAAGGTGTTTATATGAGAATACTTGATACTATACCCAAAAATGACGGATTTCATATGCCTGCCGAATTTGAAAAACATCAGGGCTGTATAATGATATGGCCTGAAAGACGTGATTCGTGGCAATATGGCGGATATGCAGCAAAAAAGGCTTTTTGTAAAGTTGCAGATGCAATTTCAGAAAGCGAAAAATTAACAATGCTTGTCAGCAGTCAGCAGTATGACACGGCAAGGAGAATGCTTAGCGACAGAATACGCCTTGTTGAAATGTCAACAGATGATTCGTGGGCAAGAGATGTTGCACCTACATTTGTAAAAAATGAAAATGGTGAAGTGCGTGGAATTGACTGGGGTTTCAACGCATGGGGCGGACTTGTTGACGGACTTTATTTTCCTTGGGAAAATGACAATATGGCGGCAAGAAAAATATGTGACTTGTTTGAAAAAGATGTCTACAATGAAAGAGATTTCATCTTTGAGGGCGGTTCTGTTCATTCAGACGGCGAAGGAACTATAATGGTAACAGAAAGCTGTCTGCTTTCAAAGGGAAGAAATCCCGATATGACAAAACAGGAAATTGAAGAAAAAATACTTTCCTGTCTTGGCGGAGAAAAAGTTTTATGGCTTCCGTATGGTATATATCTTGATGAAACAAATGAACACGTTGATAATATATGTGCATTTGTAAAACCTGCTGAAGTGGTTCTTGCCTGGACTGACGACAAAAACGACCCGCAGTATAAAATGTCGCTTGCAGATTATGAATATTTAAGTTCACAGACAGATGCAAAGGGAAGAAAAATAAAAATACACAAACTTCCGCTGCCTTCTCCTGTTTATATGAAAGAGAAAGAATGCGAAGGACTTGACTATTTTCATGATGACCCTACAAGGACAAGCGGAGAAAGACTTGCCGCATCTTATGTGAATTTTTATATTTCAAATGATGCAATTGTTATGCCGTCATTTAATGATAAAAATGATGATGCGGCGGCTGATATTTTAAGAAAAATTTTCACAGATAGAAAAATTGTACAGGTTTATGCAAGGGATATTCTGATTGGCGGAGGAAATATCCATTGCATTACACAGCAGATACCATCAGAAAAGGAGAATTTTTAATGAAAAAAGTTGTTGTTTCAGCCGTTCAGATGAAAATGTCGGAAAATATCGATGAAAACATCGAAAAAGCTGCAAATTACGTTGAAGGAGCTGCAAAAAACGGTGCAAATGTAATATTATTGCCTGAATTATTTGAATCACTTTATTTTTGTCAGGAAAAAAACTATGATTTTTATGAACTGGCACATACTCCTGAGGAAGATAAAGGAATTGCAGTAATGAAAAAACTTGCAAAGGAACTTGACGTTGTTATACCTGTAAGTTTTTATGAAAAGTGTGGAAATACCTATTTCAATTCGGTTGCAATGATTGATGCAGGCGGTGAAATGCTTGGAATATACAGAAAAACTCACATTCCTGACGACCATTTTTATCAGGAGAAATTTTATTTTTCACCGGGGGATACAGGTTTTAAGGTTTGGAATACAAAATTTGCAAAAATAGGTGTTGGAATATGCTGGGATCAGTGGTTTCCTGAAACGGCAAGATGTATGACGCTTATGGGTGCCGATATTTTATTTTATCCTACAGCGATAGGTTCTGAACCTATTCTTGAAGTTGACAGCAAACCGCATTGGCAGAGATGTATGCAGGGGCATTCTGCCGCAAATATAATACCTGTTGTTGCAGCAAACAGAGTTGGAACGGAAGAGGTTAAGCCGTCCGAAGATAATAATTATCAGAAATCTTCACTTAATTTTTACGGTTCAACATTTATGACTGATGAAACAGGAGAAGTTATAAAAGAAATGGATAGAGTTTCAGAGGGAATACTCACTAATGAATATGACCTTGAAGCCGCTAAAAAAATGCGAACTGAATGGGGTGTTTTCCGTGACAGATGTCCGCAGCATTATAAAAAAATACTTGAACTCCGTTAAAGAAGCAAATCATAAAAAAAATATCAAAACTTTTAAAGAACATATAATGATGATATATATTCCTATGTTTTTATGTTTTTTCAAATGGCTTATTTTTGCAATGGCAATAGGTGCAATAGTAGGCGGAATAGGAACATTATTTCATTATTCAATATTATATGCAACAAAATTCAGGACAAGCCATACTTTTGTTATATGGCTGCTGCCACTTGGCGGTCTTATGGTAACGGGTTTTTATTATCTTATGGGAATACCTAAAGATACAGGCACAAATAAAATTTTGAGTGCAGTTCGTGAAAGTACAAGACTTAACCCGAGAAGACTTGTCTGTGTGTTTGTAAGTTCGGTTATAACCCACTTTTTTGGCGGTTCAAGCGGACGTGAAGGGGCAGCACTTCAGATAGGCGGAAGTGTTGGTTCTTTTCTTGGAAGAAAAATGCACCTTGACAGTGATGACCATAGAATTATGGTTATGTGTGGTATGAGTGCAGGTTTTGCGGCACTTTTCGGAACGCCTGTTGCGGCGGCGGTTTTTGCAATTGAAGTTATAAGTGTTGGAATACTTCATTATTCGGCAATAGTTCCTTGTATGATTTCGGCTGTTATGGGTTACTCAGTCGCTTCATATTTCGGAGTTACGTATATGCAGTTTAATGCTGAATTTCCGAGCCTTACACTTGGTGTTTTATGGAAACTGGTTGTATTTTCAGCTTTATGCGGAATACTCAGCTGGATTTGCTGTTTTATTTTCAAAGGAACAGCAGATACCTTGCAGAAAATTTTTAAAAATCAGTTTTTAAGAATTGCGGTTGGCGGTGCAATAGTTGCAGTTTTGACTTTTTTAGTTGGAAATTACGATTATAACGGCATAGGAACGGATATAATATACAGGTCTTTTGCAACAAAAGCAATGTGGTATGTGTTTATATTGAAACTTATTTTTACTGCTATAACGCTTGGAAGCGGTTTCAAGGGCGGTGAAATTGTTCCTGTATTTTTTATCGGTGCAGCTTACGGCAGTTTCTTTTCGGGAATATTCGGAACAGAAACATCATTTTTTGCGGCAGTTGGAATGGTTGCAGTTTTTTGCGGTGTTACAAACTGTCCGCTGACATCTATGCTTATAGGTGTTGAATCTTTTGGATCAAAGGGACTTGTTTTCTTTGGTATATCCTGTGCAGTATCTTATATGCTGTCGGGATACAGGGGTCTTTATAGTGAGCAGAGAATAGCTTATTCAAAGCTCAAAACAAAATTTATAAATAAAAAAGTAGGAAGCGAATAAAAGCTTAAAGGTGATTTATGAAACTAATTACATTTGCAGTTCCGTGTTACAATTCGGAATCTTATATGAAAAAATGCATTAATTCTCTTTTGAAAGCGGGGAATAAAGCAGAAATAATAATCGTTGATGACGGTTCAACAGATAAAACAGCTGAAATAGCAGATAACTATGCTGTTGAATATCCAAAAACAATAAGAGTTGTTCATCAGGAAAACGGTGGTCACGGCGAAGCAGTTAACACAGGACTTAAAAATGCTGAGGGAAAATATTTTAAAGTAGTTGATTCAGATGACTGGCTTGATGAAGAAGCTTTGCAAACTGTTATTGAAAAACTTGAAGAATTTGAAGAAAAAAACATAAACCTTGATATGTTTATTGCAAATTATGTTTATGAAAAGGTAAGCGAGGGAACATCAAGAAGAATGACTTATAAAAGTATTCTGCCGGTTGATGAGTTCTTTTCCTGGGAAGATATAGGCAAGTTCAGTCCTCCTAATTACATTCTTATGCATTCTGTTATTTATAAAACGGAGGTATTAAGAACATCAAAACTTCAGTTGCCGAAACATACTTTCTATGTTGATAACATATTTGTTTATCAGCCGTTGCCTTATGTTAAAACAATGTATTATATGGACATTGATTTATACAGATACTATATAGGCAGGGCAGACCAATCTGTTAATGAACAGAATATGATAAAAAGAATTGACCAGCAGATACTTGTTACAAAAACGATGATACAGCTTTATGACCTTGATAAAATACTTGAACATAATGAAAAACTTGGAAAATATATGCTGCATTATCTTTCGATGATGATGGCAATATGCTTTATTTTCCTTACCATTGATGAAAAAGAAGAGAGCCTTGAAAAAATCAAGGAACTTAAAAGTTTTCTCAGGGAGAAAATGCCGACTCTTTACAACAGGATAATACATCGTTCAATTGCGTTTTTCTCGAATATCCCTACACATTATGGAAGAAAAGCAGTTGTTGGAGTTTATCACGTGTTGAGAAAGATATATAAATTTAACTGATTTAAGGAGAAAAGAATTATGAATGCAAAAATAAAAAAAGAGGACAGAGTATGAACAAGAGTATCGCTAAAAGAGGTATGATATTTGTTTCTGCATTGCTTGCAGTTTCGTTAACAGGATGCAGTTTAAATCCGTTCAGTGTTTCAGTAAAAAAAGAAAATAAAACAGACACAACGGAACTTTCAGAAGCATCAGAAACAGAAATGACAACTGAAACAACAGAAGAAGTAACAGAAACATCTGCCGCTGAACCTCTTGAATATTCAAATTCAGATTATCATTATTCGATAGAACTTCCGTCAGGCTGGAAAAAGTATGACAATGCTGAACAGGCAGGTTATCTTGTTATGGGCGGTAATTACGATTTCTTTATGAATGAAAACAGAGACAGCATTATGGTAAGTAAAAAAGACGGAACTTACGATGATTCGGTTTTTATTCAAAGTTTTTCACAGAGTGTAGATACTGTTGTTGGTTCTAAATATACACTTGTTTCTTCACAGGAATGCAAGGCAGGAAATCTTGCGGCATATCAGGTAGTAACAAAATGTAATTCGGGCAATATGGAGGGTATAACACAGGTACTTTGGGCGGTTAATGACCCATCTGATAACTATGTTTACACGGTTTACTATTATTACTATGATAATGATGAAGTGACAGAAGATTTAACAGGCACTTTGATGGACAGTATAACATTTGGAACAAATTCAGCAAGTGCGGCTGAAACACCGGCAGAAACAACAGCTGAAGCATCACTGGAAACTTTTTCATCAAGCGGCTTTTATAACGAATCAAACACAAAACGTATAGGAAATGATACTGTTGGATATATTGATGTTCCGTCTGAATTTGTTGAATTCAAGGAAATAGGCGGTCTTACAGGTGTTGTTGATGGTGTTCAGTATTCCGACCCTACTGGAATAGCTGTATTTACTCTTTCAGCTTATAAAAATTCTGATCTGACAGCCGAACAGGCGGCAAAGAATGCATACCTTAATTGTCAGGCTGAAAGCGGAAGCGAAGTAACGGGTGCAGAAGTTGATATTGCAGGATACAAAGCAAAGCAAGTTTATACATATTACGAAAATAAGGGAAAATTTTTGGTTATATGGGCTTTTGAAACATCTGACCATGATGATTATACGCATTATCTTTCAATAGAATTTCCTGATAACTACAGAAATATATGGGAGTTAAACGAAACTTTCGGTTTTAACAGCGAAAGGTAGATATAGAAAAATAAGGGGATAAAGAAAGTGAGGTCTGAGGCATGAAAAAAATAATTAAACAGATATTCAGTCAAAAGGCACTTTTTATTCTTATGATGCTTGTGCAGGTTCTTTTTCTTGCAGGAAGTGTATGGTTTTTAAGCAAGCATTATGCATTTGTTTATGCATTTATAATTGTTATAGATGTGTTGCTTTATCTTTATATTTCAAACAGCAATGAAAGGCTTGCATATAAATCAATGTGGCTTGCCATAATAATGCTTGTGCCGCTTTTTGGAGGTCTTGCCTATTTATTTTTAAGAAATCAGGTAGGCAGGAGAATGTTTTCTAAAAATCAGATTCAAAAAGTTCAGGAGATAAAAGAACATATTCCTGTTAACAGAAAATGTTTGTTTGACCTTGAAAAAAATGATAAGGAACTTGCTAATTTAAGCAAATATTTATATCATTATGCAGGTTTTCCTGTTTATCACAATACGGAAGTTACATATCTTCCGGTAGGTGAAACATGGTTTGAAAAGATGAAAGAAGAACTTTCAAAAGCAAAGCACTATATTTTTCTTGAATATTTTATAATTACAGAAGGTGTTCTCTGGGACAGCATACTTGAAATATTAAAGCAGAAAGCACTTCATGGTGTTGATGTAAGAATATTCTATGATGGAATAGGTACGGGTTTTGTAACATCAAAAAAACATTTCAAAGAACTTGAAAAATATGGCATAAAAACAAGGGTATTCAATTCTTTCAGACCTTTTCTTTCAACAGTTCAGAATAACCGTGACCATAGAAAAATAACTGTTATAGACGGCGTTTGTGCATTTAATGGCGGTACAAATCTTGCTGATGAATATATAAATGAAAAAAAGAGATTCGGACACTGGAAAGATACGGCTGTTATGGTAAAAGGAGATGCAGCAATAAGCTATGCTGCAATGTTTTTACAGTTATGGGAAACAACATCTATATCAGCTAAAACTTTTGAGTATATTGTTCCGAAAGATGATGTTCGACCAAAAATAAAAAATGATGCGTTTGTTCAGCCCTATTCAGACAGTCCTCTTGATTCGGAAGATATTGGAAAATTTGTATATCTTGACCTTATAAATATGGCAAAGGAAAAAATATGCATAACAACACCATATCTTATACCTGATGATGACCTTCTGACAGCACTTGAACTTGCGGCTAAAAAAGGTATTGATGTTTCCATTATAACCCCACATCACCCTGATAAATGGTATGTGTATCAGATAGCTTGGAATTATTACGAAAAATTAATAAATTACGGCGTTAAGATATATGAATATCTACCCGGATTTATCCATGCAAAAAGTTTTTTGATTGACGACGAAAAAGCAGTTGTAGGGACAATAAATCTTGATTACAGAAGTCTTTTTCTTCATTTTGAGTGCGGAACATTTTTCTATAACAGCAAAGCAGTTGAACAATTGAAAAATGATTGTGATGAAACACTAAAAAAATGTGTTATGATAAAAAAAGAGGATTGCCAGAAACGTCCTTTTATAAAAAGACTTATCGGAAATATTTTAAGTATTTTTGCACCGCTTCTGTAGTGATTAAAAATTAGGAATTAGGAGTGAGGAATTACGGTGTCAGCTTCGCTGACAGATTTTAAACCTCTCCGTCAAGGCTTCGCCTTGCCACCTCTCCTTAAAAGGAGAGACTTTAAATGGGGATTTTTCACCAGATTTGCAATGGTTAATAAAGGCTCCACTGAAAGGGGAGCTGGCAAGCCGCAAGGCTTGACTGAGGGGTAGAAACGCAGAAAGAAAAATCGCCCCTGGCAGGGGCTTTAACCAAAAAGATTACCCTTGTGTTTTTGTGACGTGGGGTGACTTGGCTGTG
>JALEJO010000081.1 GCA_022769365.1 Oscillospiraceae bacterium
GGACTTGTTCCAAGCAAAAGTTCTTTCAAGGATCTTTATAAAATGCTGGCAGATATGTACGATAAAAAGATAATAACTGCATCTGATGATAAAATTCTTTACAAATACAATGATGTTAAAGAAAGTGAGTTTTATCAGTCGTTAAAGGGGTTGTATATAAACAGTTATGATACAAAAAAATTAAAATCTGAACTGCTTAATGTTGACAAAAAAAGATGCGACAGAGATACATATGAAGAAACTATCCTTACAGATGACGGTGCAGGTCATTGGGATTTATGGGAAAAATCAAGTCAGGAGGGAACAGAAATTGCCCTTACTGAAAAACTTATCGCCCGCAACCCTCTTGCAGATGTGCTTGATGACGGTATTATCGGTATAGATTTCGGTACACGTTCAACAGTAGTGGGATATCAGAACGGCAGAGATGTTACTCACCTTTTGCGTATTGGTAAAAATAAGTTAGGCGAGGAAGCAAAAAAGGAAGATTACGAAAACCCGACTGTTATTGAATTTGATGATATAGAATCTTTTATGCAGGCATATTCAGCTAAAGCAGGAAGACCTGACACATCATGGGACGATATAAAAGTTTCGCATACAGCAAATTATAATTTTAAGAATACAACTGAAAAGAAAGACAGCGATAATTTCTATTCGTATTTTTACAATTTGAAACAGTGGTGCGGAAATACAACAAAAGAAACAGCGGAAACAATTAAATCCCTGAATACAAAAACAGAAAAGAAACTTTATAAATATGTTGATTTAAAGGAAGATGATTTTGACCCGATTGAAATATATGCGTATTATCTCGGACTTTATATCAACAATATGACAAATAAAATCTATCTGCGTTACATTATGTCTTTCCCTGTAACTTACGAAAAGCAGGTAAGAGAAAAAATACTTGAAAGCTTTACAAAAGGCTTGAAAAAATCGTTGCCTGAAACAGTTCTTAACGATGAAGCGACAATGAAAAAGTTTGAAGTGAAAGCAGGTGCAGGAGAACCGGCAAGCTATGCGGTTTGTGCTTTGAAAGAATTCAACTGTGCCCCTGGTGACGACAGTTCTATTCTGTATGGTATTTTCGATTTTGGCGGTGGTACAACTGATTTCGATTACGGCACATGGAGATATGCAAATGAAGATGATTTTGATGAAGAAGATTACGATTATGTAATAGAACATTTTGGAGCGGCAGGTTCAAAATATCTTGGCGGTGAAAATCTTCTTGAATTGCTTGCATATGAAGTGTTTAAGGCAAATAAAAAAGTACTTCTTGAAAACAGAATAACATTTACAAAACCTGTACAGTGCGATGTGTTCGACGGACACGACGAACTTATAAAAGATACTCAGATTGCAAAGAGAAATACAAAGCAGTTAGCAGAAGCACTCAGACCGTTTATGGAAGAAAGCATATACTTAGTTGGTGATGAAACAAAAGAATTAGATGGAGAGTTAAAAGCAAAACTTGAGTATTCTATCAATGAAGCCAAAAAAGAATATGGTGTTGAATCAAAAGAATATATAGGATATGTTAAAGAATTGTGTGAAGGATTAGGCATTTCACCTGACAAATATCTTAAAAACAACAGCAGCGATAATGAAAAATTTCCTGTTTATGAAATAGAATCTTCTTTTGAGGCTTTAAATTCAGGTTTGTTGAAAGTCAATTTATTTGATGTTACAGGAGAATTTAAAGAGATAGAATTAAAGCTTGAATCACCAAACGACAACATTCATGTTGATTTGCTTGGAATACTTTCAAAGCAGATTGAAGAGGGTATTAATAATTTCTGTCACGGTTTCTTACAGGCAATCAGTTCAGAAAAGTTCAAGGCAAAGAATATAAAAATCAGTAACATTTATATATTCATTGCAGGCAACGCAGGAAAATCTCCGATAGTAGAAAATGTATTTAATCAGTATATCAACGAATATTTTCCTGACATCTGTAAAATTTGCAATGTTGATTTTAAGAGAAATTTATTCCTTATGCCGCCTTTAGGCACAGAAGACGCTGACAAGCTTCAGAAACAGGCAGGAAAGGAAATAGATGTAAACTCATTAACACGTCCAACAGGCAAAACAGGCGTAGTGTACGGGCTTATAGATAGCCGTGAAGATGGAAAGATACTTGTGTTAAGTGATAATGATGTTGAAGATGAAATACCATTCAAATATTTTGTCGGAATAAGCAAGAGAGAAATGTTTAAAGTTATAATGAAAATGGGTTCAGAATATGGTAAATGGATAAAGTTTAAAAATGCAAAAGTAGACAAATTTGAAATTTACTATACATCACTTCCTGTTGCACTTAACGGCGGATTGAGCATTTCAGATTCGAGCATTATCCGAAAAAATCTCAGAATAGAGCAAACTTTCAGTGACAAAGATGTTGCAATTTATATAAGAGCGGTAAAGCCTTATGCAATTGAATATGCAGTTGCTAAAGAAAGTGAAATAGAAAATGAAAAGTACCTTTTGAATCCGATTGAAGTGAATTTAAAATAATTTTAAGGGAGTCATATTATGGGACAAACTATAGGAATAGATTTTGGAACTACAAATACTGTTGTTTCTTTTAAAAATAAAAAAGGCAAGATTATTTGTTTGCGTGATAAAGATAACAGCAAAAGCATATCAACAGCACTGTATTTTAAAACAGAGAATGAATTTGTGATAGGAACAGAGGCTATTTCACTCGCAGCAGCAAATAATGTTGAACCTATTGTAAGCTTTAAAAGTCGTCTTAATGAACAGAATGAGCGATATAATACAAAAGCTATGGACGGTAGCAGAATAAGAATCACTCCTAAAAAAGCAACAGGATATTTTATCGCTCAGATAATAAAAAATGTTCAGGACAGGATAATGAGGGAATTTGGTCCTGCCGAAGGTTTTATTGAAAAAGCTGTTATTACTGTTCCTGCAAAATTCAGTCCGTCAGCGAAAGAAAGTATAAAAGATGCTGCGATGGAAGCGGGACTTAATAATGTTGAATTGATTTTTGAACCAACAGCAGCAGCGGCAGCTGCATATCAGTCAATTGAAACTGATAAAGATGAATGTACAATTATCGTTTATGACTTTGGCGGAGGTACTTTCGATATTTCAATAATGAAAGCAACAAAAGTTGACTCGCATATTAAATACGAACAAGTATATACAAACGGAGATAAAGAACTTGGCGGCAATAATGTTACTTTAGCAATAGCAGAAGATATTCTTGAAAAAGTAAACGATGAGTTTGATCTTGATATGGAATTTGATGAGGACGCAAAAGGACTTTATAGAATTATAAAAGAAGATGTTTATGACGGCGATCTTCCATATGATATTTATCGTGATAATTTAAGGAATATAATAAATTGTGCTGAAGACGTAAAGATAACATATGAAAGCGGCGATAATCTTTTGAATATACGCACTGAAAACGGATTAGAACCTTATATATATGAATTTACAATAGATGATATTGAGAAAATAATATCTCCTTTGATAAAACGTTCCATTGATATAACAAAGGACAGTTTGAAATATGCAGAAGATAACAACATAACAATTGACAGAATTGTTTTAGCAGGAGGAAGTTCAAATATACCTTTAGTTCAGAAAGAACTTGAAAAATATATTCCTCTTGATGATGATACTTTAGGAGAAGTTACGGAACTTATTTCAAAAGGTGCTGTTGTTTTGAATGAAAACAAGCTTAATGAAATTTCAAATATAACGAGCTGCGTCTTTGGAACTGTTGCACAGGATGGACCAATACCTGATAAATTTATTCCATTAATTCCAATAAATACTGCACTTCCTACAAAAGTTGAAAAAATATTTTATCTTAATAGTGATAATCAGGAAAAACTTGAAGTGAAAGTTTATGAACACGATATTCAAATTTATCCGAAAGCAAATCGTGCTATGAGTGAAGGAATTGATGTAGCAAAATATTCGGTAATTAATCTTCCATCAGGTTTGAAAAGAGAGGATACTGAAATTAAATTGACATTTATTTTTGAAAGAGATGGTTCTCTTAACATTGATGTTGACATATATAGTAATAAAAGGTTGGTACATTCTGATAAAATGTCAATGTCTTAATGTGAAAAGGAGAATTTATGATAATCAATTATTTAAATGGTTTAAAAGTCAAATACAATGTTGACCCGTCAGACAGAAACAAAGAGATTGTTCGTTTGCAAAAAAAATACAATTTGTATAAAGACGAAACTGTCAGGTATCAATTTAAGGAAAATGAACTTGAAATGTTCATAAAAGAAAAAAGACCATTTTCTTATCTTTTTTCACCTGACAAAACAGATGAAGAATATAAATTAATAATAGAAAGGTTGCTTGGGGACGAAAATCCTGATTTAAAGCTTCTGTTTGAATACAGCAAAAATTTGCCTGATAATATAATAAAATCTGTGGCTTCGTTGTTGAAAAGAGCGAATAGCTGCAAAGAAAAAATGTTTAAGCAATTAGATAAAAATAAAATAGATCCAGATGAAAAATCTGAAAGACTTACAGAAATATATATTGATCAGATGGGTGATTCAATACAAAAAATTCTTGAATTATCAATGCTTAAAGATGAACAGGAATGGAAAGAAGTAGGACAGAAATTATTGTGTTATTTGTCAAACTCAGGCTTTTTTGTTCCTGAAGATATAGGAAACAACGTAAAATTAGGTTATATTTCTATTAAGAATTCACACACAAAATCTACATATGATAAAACAAAGCACGGTGAAATTGATCATTTCAATTGTTTGCCATACTGTATTTATTGTTATGATTCATATGAAGAAAAGCCGGAAATGCGAATAATTTATGGTATTTGCACTTACTACAAGTACGAGGGTGAAAGTTATGAGTAATAAAAAATATAAAAAAATTAAAATATCAAAACTGGCAGTATTTAATATATATGGAAATCAGAATGTCAGCGAATTGTTTGAAAATGTTGATATAATAAATGATGATATTAACAAATTGAAATATAATGTTTCGGAAAGACTTCCGATAGATCTGCACAGACTTGAATCAAAAATTGAAAACAAAATTTCTGATATTTACAAGGAATTAAAGCATGTCAATACCACATCTCCGAATGAGGTTGTTGAAGTAAATGTAAACAAGGACATTGTCAAATTAAACAGAAAAATTGAATCAATTGATTCAAGAGTAAATACGCTTGAGGAAACAAAGACTATTCCAAAAGAAAGCGGTAATGTTTTTTCTGATTACGAAGAAGAAATAAGAAACTGTAAAAAATATATAAAGCAGCTTGTGGATTTCTGCCAGACACAGAAAACAGAAATAATACAGCAGGATCAAAAAATAAAATCACTTGAAAACACGATATGCAATCAGAATAATGTTATTAATGGACAGGAAAGAAAAATAGAAGGTTTAAAAGAAAAAATATCTGAACAGGATAAATTTTTTGAAAATCTTGTACAAAGAATTAAAGCTTTAGAAGGACAGAGCAAGCTCTCTTCAAATGTTGGAAAAGCTGAATCTGTAAAAGCAGAATCTGAATCGGCTGATTTTGTATTTCCTGTATTAAAAAATAATATTAATCTGGTTTGCATTGATGAAGATAGTGATGATTCAGCAATAAATGAATATCTTGGTAAAGTTACTGACATCTCTGAAATTGAAAGTTTTTTGAACAAAGGTACATTGGAAAAATCCTATCAGAACACATATTTGAAGATTTTTGCAAAGTATAAAAAAGATTTGATTAATGAAATCAAAAAAGCAGATATTAGCGACTTGGACGATGATGAGAAATCTGAAGCAATAATTTCAATAGTTGGCAACGCTGTAAAGAACACAATTACGGGAAAAGTAATTCCGGTAATATGTGACAGAATAGCAAATAATTATAATGAGTACAAGGAGTTTTTTGAAATTATAAATAAATATTTGTCTTCAATTGGCTTTTATAATGAGAAAATAAATGTTGGTGATTTAATCACAGATGGCAATAACAGTATCAACATGGAAACAAGTTATATAAAAACTACAAATCCTAAGGAACACGGAAAAATTTCAGAAATTAAAACACTTCCTTATATGATTAACTATATTGACGAAGACGGCAATAAAGCTTCATTTGTATGTAAAGGTTCATGCTCAGCATACAGATTTGGATAAGAGGAAATATTATGTCAAAAGAAATAAATTATTCATTAGCGATAGATTTCGGAACAACAAATCTGAAAACAGCTGTTTATGAAAATAAAAGAGTTTCACCGCTAAAGTTGTCAAATGATATTAGCGGAAAAGTGTATGAACCAAATATAATTACACGAAGTAAAAGAAAAGATGGAAGCTATGAATTTGAAATAGGTTCATCCGCAGAAAATTTACTTTATGATATTGATGCGGACAAAATGAAGTTTGTATACAATGTAAAAAAACATTTATGTGAAGAAAATTGGAATATAGAATTTTACGATGGTTATAAAGCTGATGCAGTAGAATTATCAAGCGAGATATTTTCATGGATATATAAAAGAGTTACTTCAAAAAAAGGTAGTAATTTACCAAAGAAAACAGTTATAACTTTTCCTGTCACATATTCGGAAATGCAGGTAAATCGAATTAAGAAAGCGGCTGAATTAGCTAAAATTAATGTGGATGCAGTAATATCTGAACCTGTTGCAGCGTTTTTTTCATTTGAGGAAACAAAAGATTTTTTTGATGATGCTGAAGATGGAGATGAAAAGATTTTTTTCATTCTTGATTTTGGTGGTGGTACAATAGATGCTGCTGTAATAAAAATCAAGTGCATAGATGACAATTTTAAGGTATCAGTACTTTCGTCATATGGAATAAATTATGGTGGAAGTAACTTAACGGATAGCATAATAAATGATATTATTTTTCCGTCAGTAACAGCAGATGAAAGAAAATTTTTAAAAGAACGAGGATACCATTTTATCCATGAAATTGATGATAAAAAAATCAGAATGTACTCTGATGAAGATGATGAAGTAGATGAAGACTATTTTATTTCCGAACATAAAATGGAGGTTAATTACCGCTTTACTTCTGATGAAATAGAGAATATTTTAGATAAAACATCGCTAAAAAAAGAACTTACAAAAATGTTTGATTATATGCTGGAAGAATCTGATGTTTACAAAGATGAAGATGAGATAAGTGTTCATTTTATCGGAGGCGGGTCTTGTATTCCGTATTTTCGTAATATTTTGGAAGAGTATTTTGAAACCGATGAGATAGAAGATTTTGATGAAGATGAAACTATGGGATATGTTGCGTTGGGCGCAGCATATTATGCAGGTATGTTGTCCGGAGATATAAATGTTAAATTTGAAAACAGAAGTGCATATCAGATTGTTGGTGAATTTGAAAGTACCGGAGTTTATCTTAACAGACAAACTTTGTATGAAAATAAAACGATAAAAAAGCCGCTAACATTAATTAAATTTGATGATGGAAGAAGATATATGAAATTTTATCAGAAGTTTACTTCTAAATCTGAAAGAATATATTTAGGATATCTTGATTTATCAGACAGCAAATATGATACAGCTGAAGTTTTTGACTTGAAAATTTGTTATGATGGCAGAATTGAAGCCGAGATTTATGGGCATAAAAATGAGTCGCTTGGCAAAGAATTTATCATAGTGGAGGAAATATAATGGATATTAATTTATATAGGCAGGATATTGCCGATTTAAAGGCAATTGCATATAAAATTATTGATGAAATTGAAAACGATTTTAATCAATTGGAAATCAACTTTAATAATGAAAAAAATCAGATTATTAAAGAAGGAAATAATAAAATTGCAGAGGTAACAAGAGATAAAAATAAACAGATTGATGGAATAAGAGAATCAAAAGATGCAGAGATTGAAAAAATAAGAAATTCAAAGGATCTTGAAATTAAGAATATGCGTGATGCTGTGCTTAATGCAATCAAGTAGAAAGGTATTGATATAATGCAGGATTATAAAGAAAAAATTAGTGATTTGAGAAAAGTAATTGACTTGATGGACAATATCGATGAAGAACTTTGTAATGAAATTGATTTACTTAATGATAAGATTGAATCTATTCAAAGTGAACAAAATAAAAATGAGAAAAGTCTTCAGGACAGGATAGACCGTCTTGAAGAGGAGAAAAATGAACTTCTTAAAAGAATAGAAAATTCTCTTGAATCTTTTTCAAAGAGTATTGGTGATATAAAAAAAGAAGTGGAAGAATTAAAAGAAAAAGATGAAAGAAAAAAATATTTTCTGCAAGAAAAACTTGATTATCTGAATACAAAAATACTCGATATACATAGAGAAGTTGTTCCATTGTTTTCAGAAAAAGATAAAGAAAATAACAATGAAACAGATAAAGAAAGTAACAATGAAACAGATAAAGAGAGTAACAATAAAATAGATAAAGAAAGTAACGATGAAACAAAAAACAAAAATACAATAGGTGATAATCAAACAGAAGGAGACAATAGTGAGATCGAACCTGATATTTTTGATTATGAAGTTAATAGAGGAGAAGAGTAAAAATGGCATCAGTAAATGTTGGGATTGATTTAGGTACAACTAATACATTAGTTTGTACAGATATTAAAGGCAAAGTAAAATGCTTGAAGTTTAAAAACGGTGATGGAAATGTTTTGCCATCTGTTCTTTATTATGAAAACGGAGAAATAACAATTGGTAAAAAAGCTTCAGAAGATGGATATTTAAATCCACACAATGTTATTCGTTCTTCAAAAACAGATATGGGAAGTGACAAGATTTATTCGATTGATGGAAAAGTGTTTACTCCTGTTTCGGTTGCAACTGAAATTTTAAAATCTGTAAAAGAAACAATTTATAAGTTTATTAAAAAAGATGGATATGACGAAACAACTGAAATAAAAGCTGTAATTACTGTTCCGGCTTATTTTCAGGGAAACCAGTATGATGCAACAAAACGTGCTGCTTTAGCTGCGGGATTTAAAGAGGTTCGCATTATAACTGAACCAACTGCTGCGGCAATTTCTTATATAACAGAAAGTGCGGACGACCTTGAAGATAAGAAACTTCTTGTTGTTGATATTGGCGGCGGTACATTTGACTTGAGTTATTTGCAGTATAATTCAGATAAAAATGAATATGAAACATTGGCTGTCGATGGCGATAAAAAGCTTGGCGGCGACGATTTTGATGAATGTGTAAGACAAGCTATGGTTGAAATGGTTGAGGCAGATACTAATCTGGATTTATCAACACTTGAAAAGTCAGGATTACCTGAAAAGGAATATAATCAGATAAAATCCAAGTTGTTAAGAGCTGCCAGAAGAATCAAAATAGATTTGACCGATACTGAAGATGCAAGTGCAATTGAACCTGACTTGTTCAAATATAAAAATGATTACTATACATTTGATGTTGAACTTACAAGAGATGAGTTTAATGAAATCTGCAAGGGTGTGTATGATAAAATATTTACAAAATTTAAAAGATTTATGGATAACAACAATATCACACCTGAAAGTGTATGGCGTGTTGCTTTGGCAGGAGGAAGTTGTAGTATTCCGTATATTGGCGAAAAAATAGAAGAAATTTTCCCTGGAAAAGTTTATTCGGATTTGGACTTGGCAACACTTGTTGTCAGAGGTGCTTATACAGTTTCATCTGCAATTTATGGAGGTATGTCAGCTAACAAACCTGTGATAACAGACATTCTTTCACATTCACTTGGTGTAAAAGCTGATGGGAAATTTTCTGAAATGCTTCCAAGGGGAAGCAAATATCCTACATCATATACGAGAACATTCAGCACTTCAAAGGATAATCAGAAATCCGTAAATATAGAAATATATGAAACGAAGGACATTGCAAACGAAGACAGAAGGGATCTTAGCAATAGTGAACTTTTAAGTTGTTTTGCTTTAAGCAATATTCGTAAGGGTAAAAAGGGAGAAGTTAAGATTGATGTTACTTTTGAATATGATGAAAGCCGTATTTTAAAAGTTTCCGCTGTTGACCAGTTTACTCATGCACATGAAGAAATTGTTATTGAATATGATAAACATGAATTGCAGAAAAAACTTGATGCGGCAGTACCTGAACCAATGAATATTTTCCTGTCAATTGATACATCGGGAAGTATGCGCGGCAGAAATCTGGATAATGCAAAAAAAGCAGCAAAAAATATTGTTAATAATGTTGTTGATTTATCATACAACAAAATAGGTATTGCTGAATTTGGCTATAAAACAGGTGTTGATTTGCCATTGTCAAATAATGTACAGCAGCTTAACGATGTAATTGAAAATTTATATGCATCCGGCGGAACACCTTTGTCACAGTCTCTTGACACGATTAGAAATGAATTTAAAAAAGGTGAAAATAACTTTGTAATCATTTTAACTGATGGAGCTCCTGACAGCATGAATGCAGCTAAAACTCAGGCTGATAAGCTTAAATCAGATGATGTAACTGTAATTTCTGTTGGAACAGGTTTGAATTCTCGTACAAAGGAATTTTTAAGAGAAATTTCGTCAAGACGATCAAATGGTGAACCATATCTTTGGCTTACAGATGATGTAGATTCAATTACGGAAATTTTTGAACAGATTATTGGAGAAATATCTGAAT
This sequence comes from Oscillospiraceae bacterium, assembly GCA_022769365.1. Taxonomy (GTDB): domain Bacteria; phylum Bacillota; class Clostridia; order Oscillospirales; family Ruminococcaceae; genus Ruminococcus_C. Next base: position 10,646 of record JALEJO010000081.1, read on the forward strand.
TATAAGGAGGAAAATATAATGCGTGATTTAACTAAAGAAGATTACTCCAAGATTATGGAAGAGATCGGAAATGATACTGAACAATCTTTTAAAGATGCAAATGAGTTTGTAAATTGGGTTGAGGAAAAGAAAGCTACCTTCGATGGTGGCGATCTAAAAAAAATTGGGGATTATCTGAATAAGAAATTTGGAACAAATATTTTATTTTTCAACAGAAAAGAGCGATTAGAGGCAAAGAAAAATGCTATCAAAAGAATACATGATTTCTTGCTTGAAAATGATGCTGTTGAAGTGAAAGAACCTGTAAAATCAGAAAAAACTGAGAAGTCTGAGGCGGCTCAATCAAAAATGCCTGAAACAAAAGCAGCGGAAACTGCAAAAAAAGTTGAAAAAACACCTTCTGAAAGAGAAAAGTTGAATATCAATTATTCAAGATTGATGGATGAAATTGGTTTTATGCTTTCAAAAAATCCTGTTTTTGAAGAAGACCAGAATATTGACTGTACCGGAAATAATGTCCATTTCAGAGGTAGAGTCATTACTGTTGAAGATGAAATAGGACTTGTTGGATTTAACAGTGACGTGTATTCTGACTTACTTACAGCTGTTGTAAGCAAAGAAAATAAAGTTATGGCAGTCGGCAAATTGAAAAAGTGTGATGATGATTACAGAATTGTTACTGATACAGATTCTACTGTAAAAGAGTCATGGGGAAACAATACACAATATAAAATATTACTTTTTCCAAAGTCGATTGAAACAGCTTTAAAAAGCGGCAATTATACTTTAAATGAAAGCATTTTTTCTCAGATAAAATATGTTTCAATTAAAATTACTGAAGGAAAAAGACCTGAATCAGAGTCACCTTTATGTATTGATTTTGGTACATCTAATACCACAGCAGGATATTTTGTAAATGATGCTGATGATTCAAAAAGATTTGTAAATGTAAAATTTGAAAATTCTCTTGCTGGTGATAAATATGTCCAGTCAGATATTATTCCAACACTTATCTATGTAAAACATTGCGAAAAAGATTCATCAAAGAACACTTATCTTTTTGGATATGATGCAAAGAAAGCATTAATTGAACATGATTATATTCCTGATGCTTCGATTTTCTTTGAAATAAAAAGATGGTTTGGAATTGACCCTGACAAAAAAGCAAATATAACTGATGAAGACGGCAATGAATCTGAAATCACATACTCAGAACTTATCAAGGCTTATCTTTTGCATATAATTAAAAAAGCTGAAGATGATTCAAAACTTGAATTTAAAAAGATTCATTTTACTTCACCTGTAAAGTTGAAATCAAAGTTTTTAAAACAATTTAAAGAAATGTTTAAAGAGAGTTTTGAAATTGTAGATGAAAGTATTGCTTTGGATGAAGGAACAGCTGTTATTTATGAAACAATAAGAAACAATATTCGTGACAGACAAAATAAATTCAAAGATGCTAATATGATGATTATTGACTGTGGCGGCGGAACAACTGACGTTGCTGCGTGCAAAATTGAAAGGGAAGAAAATAATAATATTGAAGATTTGGTTATCACAACAGAATTTGTTGGGGGAGAATCAAACTTTGGCGGAAACAACATTACATATAGGATTATGCAGCTGGTAAAAATAAAACTTGCATATTTTTACTGGAAAGAAATGAATGCAGTTCCAAACGGATACACAAATTCAGTAAAGGAGCTTCTTCCATTGCCTGAAGAAGTTTTGGGATATATTGATAAGGATTATAACAGCAGTGAAAAAGATGACAATGACAGAAATGGCAATGGATATGAAGCTGTATATAAAAAATTCGAAGAAGAATATAATGAGGCTGAAAAGCTTATTCCGACAAGATTTGAAGAAGATAACCAGCTTACAAAATATGCGAAGAAAAAGAAGCAAATAAAAAGAAACTTCTATTACCTTTGGAATCTTGCTGAAATCATTAAAACTGATTTTTATAAAAAAGAAAGCCTTACTCTTATTAAATTTACTGATATTTCCGATGAAAATTACGAGAATATTTTGAATGAACATTCTATGGACTTTTCTGTTTATATCCGTTCAGATGAAAAAACACTTGTTGAAAAAAATGTTCAGCCAAAAATATCAATTACTGCACAGGAAGTTAATGATTTAATCAGAGGAGATATTTATAATCTCCTTAGCCGAATTTTCCATGATGATAAAAATACCGGTTATAAATTTTACAGATTTTCCGGACAATCATGTAAAATAAGACTGTTTAATGAGCTTATGAAAGAGTTTATTGCAGGTAAAAAGCTTAGAGAAGTTGTAAAAAACAATACAGTTGCAGATGATAAGAATTCGGAAAAACTTAAAACATCGTGTGTGCGTGGTATAGTTTACTACGAATTTGATACAAAATTTGGTAATATCAGACCAAGGATTGAAAATAGTCCTGCAAAGTTCAACTTTAATATTTTCAGAGAATATAATGGTGAAGAAAAATTGGTAATTGATGAGAAGAACATTGATTTAATTTCAATCCCTGACAATACAGAACACATTAATCTTAAAATAAAAAATATTTTTGGAGAAGAAATAAATCATCTTACAATAGATCTTTACCCTGAGTCAAAGGATGTTGATACAGAAGAGATTGCAAAAATATTTAATAAAAATGCTCCTCAATATCAGCAACAGATAATTGATAAAATATCTGAAAATAAAGTTGGAAGATACTGTTTGGTTTTTCCAAATAAATTCAGTTCAGAATTGTTTGTATTGACAATAATGAAGGAAGAGAAAAACGGTATGTTTATATACCACAGATCAAAATTAGATATTAAATGTATTGAAAATTCTTCTCAGACTTTCTTCGACGGTAATAAATAGAGGTTGGGTATATGAATAAAATTGAGTGCGGCAGAAAACTGAACCTTGACTTTAAAAATGGTACAGTACTTAGAGCTGAAACGTTAAATAATCAGAATTTTTACTCTGAAAAAATACGTCAATATGCATATTCAGATTATCCTGATGGTATAGTTTCAGGTTTTTCTCTGAAAAAAAACGGTGATTTCTGGTATCTTACACCAGGAATCGCCAAAATGAATGATAATATTTATGTTTTGGACCAAGTGTCCGATGAAGAAATTTTATCTTTAGGAGAAAAAAATGACTGTGAGTACTGGTTGTGTTTAAGAAAGAAAAATTTGTCTGTTGATAACATTTCAAAAGAGCATTCTGAAAATTCAAATGAACAGAAACCTGAATCATATGAAATTTTGGAATTATGTTCTGTAAAGAAAAACGAATGGTCAGATGAGTATATTCTGGTTGCAAAATACACAAAAATAGCCGGAAAAATCAGAGTAGCAAGCAGTATGAAAGAGTTTAAAGAAAGTTCTAACAGATTTTCAACACTTGATGGCAACTATTCTATTTCAGGAGAAGTTGCAACAAGTTCTGATTTTACTGACTTGGTAAAAAATATATTGAAAGATAAAAAGGATAAAGACTATTTAGATGTCAATTTATATATGTCTTGTGTAAATCAAAGATGCATTGCAAGAGAAAATTTATTATTTTATTGCAGCTGCAAATTGCAACGAGAAATTGAATGGAGTGAAATAATTGAAGCATTGTTTGAAGCTGTTGAAATTAACATTGCTCCGCATTATCAGGAAAATATTGATAAGGTTCCGGTTAAATCTGAAAAGTCAGAATTTAATTATAATGCGTAATTAAAAATTAATTAAATCTAAAAATTTACAAATATTTTACCACGCAAAAACATATTTCACAAATGACTTGTTGATTTAGTTTTTTGTATGTGGTAAAATATTTTTTGTATGGGTGTTAGTTTGCGCTAACGTATTTATTTTTAAATTTTCTCTGTAAAAATTGAGAAATACGCAGTGATTAGCATTTGCTAATCAAAAAAGGAGAAAAAATGAAAGAAAATATAAAGAAAATAACATCTTTTGCAGGAATAATTCCTGCCGCAGTTGTTGCAGTTTGTGCAGGGGTTTCAATTTGTACATATACTGCTCCAAAATACGAGAAAATATTAGCAGCAG
>JALEJO010000100.1 GCA_022769365.1 Oscillospiraceae bacterium
TGATAAACGCAGAGAAACTTTTTACAGCATAAATACAGGCGGAAACTGGTATGACAAAGAAAATTATGCTATGTGTTTAAACAGCGGTGCTTTAGGAATAGATTTTTGCAGCAAACTTATTCTTGATGCTGTAAAAGAATCAGAAAAAAAGTGATATTTCAGTGAGGTAGAAAAATGGATAATGCTATTGTTATAAAATCTGAAAACAACAATAAAATTCAGATAAAAGTTACAGCAGGTCATTTTGCAACAAACCATTCACACGTTAATTATTTTATTGATTTAACAGACGTTAAAACACAATACAGAATGGCAAGAGAAGCAGGCAGAGAACTTGCAAAAATATATACAGACAGAAATCAGATTGACACAATAATCTGTCTTGAAGGCACTGAAATGGTTGGTTCATTCCTTGCACAGGACCTTGGTCATCACGGAATGCATATAAATTCAGGGCTTGACATATCAGTTATAGTTCCTGAAACAAATTCAAATAATCAGCTTTTATTCTGGGAAAATTTACAGCCTAAAATAAAAAATAAACAGATACTTCTTCTTATGTCGACTGTTTCAACAGGCAAAACAATATCAAGAAGTGTTGAATGCCTTAATTATTATGGTGGAAATCTTGTGGGAGTTGCAGCACTTTTCAGTGCCGCAAAAGAATTTAACGGAATTGAAATATCCTCTCTTTTCTCAACAAAAGACTGTCCTGGATATTCAACAGTTAAAAGTACAGAATGTCCGCTTTGCAATGCAGGCAAAAAAGTTGATGCGATTGTCAATTGCTTTGGTTATTCTAAAATATAATTTCAGCAGGGAAGTCAATTGTTTGATTTTCCTGCCTTTTGTAATACAATTATTTGATAAAAATCACAAAAAACAGATAGAAATAAAAAACGATATGTGATATGATTTATATATATTAAAATTGTATTTGTTGCATATTCAATACAGCTTCAGAGGGGAAAAAATATGGAAATAATGAACGAAAAACATAAAAAAAGAACTGTCATACTCGTCACAGAAAATTCAAATGAAGAAGAATATTTAAAAAATATTCTAAGCAAAAATTATGATACAATAACAGTTAAATGTAGTGATTTTTCAAAAGAATATTTAAATTCAACCGACAAACAGTTTTCTGTTATCCTTATTGATTTTAAAAAGGCATTTGAAAATGATTTTGAAATTTTGAAATCAATATCAGAAGATAATCTTTTTGCAGATATAGCACTTCTTGTATATTGTGAAAATGCGGAAGAATTAAATAATTCGGTTGAGTGTTTAAAATATGGTGCAAGTGATATTTTAAGCAAGATTGCACCTCCTGAAGCAATTTTAAACAGAATAGCAAACAGCATAAAATTAAAAAAATTTTCAACGTTTTATGAAATAGAGAATATTCTTAAAGAACTTCCTTCAAATATTTATATGAAAGATGCAGAAGGAAAATACATTTTTGCAACGCATTACTGGCATCATATTCACGGAAGAAATGAAATAGGCTGGACAATACGTGGAAAAACTGATATTGAAATAAGAAAAGACAAGAGCAATGCCTTGAAAGCTTTTGAAACAGACAAAAAAATCATTGAAACAGGCAAAGGTATGACATATACAATCGAAGTGAATGAAGATGGAAAACGTGAATTTCTGGAACTTATAAAACAGCCTTATTTTGATGAAGATGGAAAAGTTGCAGGTATTATTGCACTTATAAATGATGTTACGGACAGGGAACTTTTAAGAATCAGCCTTGAAGAGAGTGCTATGATGGATGAACTTACTCACGTTTATAACAGAAGATTTTTTGATCAGTATACATCAAATCTTATCAAACACGGAAGTTTTCCTTTTTCAATTATATCAGCGGACTGCAATGACCTTAAAAAAGTAAATGACACATATGGGCATATTGCAGGAGATGAATATATAAGAATAGCGGCACTTCTTTTCCGTATGAATGTTGAAGGAATGGGAACAATTTTCCGTACAGGCGGAGATGAATTCGTTATAATTATTCCAAATGACACAGATGGAAAAGCAGAAGAAATTATCCAAAAACTCAAAGATGAAGAAAAACATTTTTCAATCAAAAACAAAAACATAAGCATTTCATATGGTTTATCTTACGTCAAAGGTGAAAACGATGATTTTAAAACTGCTCTTAATGAAGCAGATAAAAAAATGTATGAAAACAAGGCTGCATACAAAAAATCAATTCAAGATGAATAATCCTCGATAATGCTTTGAAGTTCTGATTTGTTTTTTGCGTGAATGCCTTTGTTAAGTGCCTCTCTGTCCTCGTCTGTAAGGATATTTGAAGGAATTTCAAGAATGTCGTATAATTTATCGTGGCTGTCGAAAACGGCAACACTTCCCTTGTAGAATCTTACAGTATAGCTTTCTTCTGTTTCCTGTTCGGCAGTTTCGGATTGAATTGTTTCACGCACAAGGTTTGAATGTGATTCTGCACGAGAATTATTTATATTTGATGCAACTGAAGCAACAACTATAATCAATGAAACACACATTCCCGTAAGTAAAATATAGATATTTTTCATATTTCTTTTTTTCATAGCGTCAAATCCTTTTATTTGTATTTGATTTGATTATGCCCTTATTTTTCAATTTTATACTTGACAAAAACTTTTTTTTTTGTTATAATATAATTCGTTGGTTTGCTGTTTTAGCTCAGTCGGTAGAGCACTTCCTTGGTAAGGAAGAGGTCGGCGGTTCAAGTCCGCTAAACAGCTCCAAAAATAGGGATTTTTTAAGAGCATTTTTTGACAAAATCAAAAATATGCCCTTTTGTATGCCCTTTGTACCATTATTTTTTGAAAAAAGGGGGTGAAATTAAAATGCAATATTGCAAAAATTGCGGTTACGGAATGGACGATAAAGCTACTAAATGTCCACGATGTGGGAAAAAGACTGGAAAGAGTTCGACTTTTTCAAAATTTTTAATGGTAATTGTTGTATTGATAGCTTTTACAATTTTCTGTCCGATGTGTACAGGATTTAACAATGCAAAAAACAGAGATAAAAGCAAGAGCACATCAGAGCCATCTACATTAACAGCGAAAAAAGCTGGTTCAGATGAGATTTCTAATCCTGCCGAAGATTCTACTTCCGGCGGAATTACAAGCGAACAAGAAGCACCGGCAAGTCAAGAAGAGCAAACAACAGAAAGCGACTTTTTAGCTGCTGCATCAAGTGTTGATTATGACTTAAAAATCACTGATTGGGAGATAAGTGCTGACTATGACAACAAGCCTGCTTTGGTTGTCT
>JALEJO010000101.1 GCA_022769365.1 Oscillospiraceae bacterium
GATAACAGAATATGTGCAATTACAACTTTGATTTTTGCACTATCAGCAGCACCGGTTATTTTCAGCGTTTTTGTATATGGTATAATACCGGGAATTATGTTTGCAGCGTGGGCGTTTTATTTTGAAGTGAAGTATCTTAAAACTGATAAATTTGTATTTGCAGCAATTTCAGCGATATTTATTGCAGCTGCAATGGTTATAAAACCCAATTATCTTATTTTTCTTATTGCTATGATAATGCTTGTTATAATTAAATTTATTAGCAGAAAGAAATTTATCAGAGATATTGCCTTTGTGTTAATAGCAATTACTCTTGCAAATGCTGCATCGCCTGTTATTGTAAATTCATATGAAAAAAGGGCAGGGATTGATTTAGGTGATTCAATACCTTATGCATCTTGGATTTCTATGGGATTAAATGAATCTGAGATTGCACCGGGTTGGTATAATGCAGCGTATACTGTTCATAACTTTACAAATAATAACAGAAATGCTGAAAAAACGACGGAAGTTTCAAAAGAAAATATAAAAGAGAGAGTAATTTTCTTTATGAAACACCCTCAGTATACACACAATTTCTTTTATTTAAAGACAGTTTCACAATGGAATGAAACATCATATCAATCAATATGGAATAATCAAATAAGAGTTCAGTATAAAGATAAAGGAGCAATTGCAAGAATTGTCTGCAACGGAAAAGGCGAAAAACTTGCAAAAAAATGGATGGATATAGTTGCACAATTTGTGTTTATATCATCAAGTATAGGACTTTTATTCTGTATTAAAAATAAAAATATTCTGACACTGATACTTCCTATAACAGTTTTTGGAGGATTTTTATATCATACAATTTCAGAGGGAAAATCGCAATATATAATGCCATATTATATACTTCTTCTTGGATTTGCAGCATATGGCATATGTATGCTTTATGATAAAATGTCAGGTCAGTTTAAAAAGAAATCTTTCCTTGAAAAGATATTCACAGTTTCAGATAAGAGTAAAAAGGTTACAGTGGCAGAAAATACAGCCGTTGATAAAATTGAACAAGATTAAATTGGAGGATAAAATTAAATGAAAAGTATACTTTATCTTGTAATACCATGTTACAATGAACAGGAAGTATTACCGGAAACATCAAGACAGCTTCTTGAAAAAATGACAAATCTTATAAAAAAAGATAAGATTTCTGAAGAAAGTAAAATAATGTTTGTCAATGATGGTTCTAAGGATAAAACATGGGAAATTATTGAAAAGCTTCATTCGGAAAATGATATTTTTCAGGGTGTTTGCCTTTCAAGAAATAAAGGTCACCAGAATGCACTGCTTGCAGGTCTTATGACTGCAAAAGAATATTGTGATGCAGCAATTTCACTTGATGCAGATTTGCAAGATGACATAAATGCAATAGATGAAATGGTTGATAAATTCAACAATGAGAATTGTGACATTGTTTATGGGGTAAGAAGTTCCAGAGAAACAGATACATTTTTCAAGAAATTCACTGCCGAAGGCTACTATAAAGTTATGAAAATGCTTGGTGCGGACATCGTGTTTAATCATGCAGATTACAGACTTATGAGTAAACGTGCACTTGATAACCTTGAAGATTTCAAGGAAGTAAATATGTTCCTTCGTGGAATTGTTCCTATGATAGGATATAAAAGCGATAAGGTTTACTATTCAAGAAAAGAAAGATTTGCAGGCGAATCAAAATATCCGCTTAAAAAAATGCTTGCTTTTGCGTGGGAAGGAATAACATCACTTTCAACAAAACCTATAAGAATGATAACATCTCTTGGTGTTATAGTAATGATTATAGCTGTTATAATATTAATCTATTCACTCGTAAGATTCTTTATGGGTGCGACAATAAGCGGCTGGACTTCAACAATGGTTTCAATATGGTTTCTCGGAGGACTTAACCTCTTTGCAGTAGGTATGATAGGTGAATATATTGGTAAAGTATATCTTGAAACCAAGGAACGTCCAAAATATATAATTGAAAAATACCTGAAGTAAAGAAAGGAAAGCTTGTAATGAATCCATTGGATATAATGAAAATAAAACCTCTGCTTGAAAAATTCAGAACAAATCACCCGAAAGTTCCAATGTTTTTTAGGGCGGTATCAGGAAAAATTGAGGTTGGCAGCATCATTGAACTTAGCATTACGCCTCCTGATGGAGAAAAGATAGTTACAAATATCAGAGTAACACCTGATGATATTGAACTTGCTGAAAAACTCAGCGGAATGGCAAAATAATCAAAAAATCCGGAGATGAAAAACATTTCCGGATTTTTTTATAAATGCATTGACAAACATAATTTAACGTGATATAATATAACTGTACTAATCCACATAGTACAATATTATAATACTGAAAGAGAGATTAATATATGACAAAGAAAAAGAAAGCAATAATAACAATAACAGCAATAATCGCTGCGGCTGCGATAGTTGCAGGAAGTGCAGCTGCAATAAATTCAAAGAAAAGCGATTCAACAGATGCAAAAGTTTATGTTTCAGCTGTATCAGATAATAATACAGCCGTTTCAAATATGTATGGTGGAAACTGTTTTTCGGGAGTTGTTGAAACTCAGAAATCACTTAATGTAAAGTATGATTCTTCTAAAAAAATAAATGAAGTTTTTGTTGAAGAAGGAAGTCAGGTAAAGAAAGGTGATAAACTTTTTTCATATGATGTTGATTCAATGAAACTTCAAAAAGAACAGGCACAGCTTGAAATAGACAAGAATAATGCCGATATTGAGTCGAAAAATAAGCAGATAGAACAGCTTGAAAAAGATAAGAAAAAAGCATCAGCTGATGAACAATTTTCTTTCGCAACACAGATTCAGTCACTTAAAACAGATGTATCTCAGGCTGAATATGATATAAAAGTAAAGAAATCTGAAATGTCACAGATTGATAAATCAATTGAAAATTCAACAGTAACCGCTGAAATGGACGGTATTGTAAATAAACTTAATAAGGTTTCACAGAACAATAGTGACGATTCGCAGAATACAGGTGACAATTCAACTGACCCTGATGTGATAATGACTATTATTGCAGATGGCGATTTCAGAGTAAAAGGAAAAGTCAACGAACAGAATATGTCAGCTTTATATGTTGATGAACCTGTTATAATAACATCAAGAGTTGACAGCAGTGTAACATGGACAGGTAAAATATCTGAAATATCAAATGAAGCGGAAAAGAATGATAATAACGGATATTATTACGGTAGCGATAGTGACGATTATTCAACATCTTCAAATTATGCGTTTTATGTAACACTCGACAGTAATGAAAACCTTATGCTTGGACAGCATGTCATTATTGAACCTGATTACGGACAGGCAGATGCCATTGATAAAAAGGGTATATGGCTTATGCAGGACTATGTTTTAACAGATGACGACGGAAAGACATACGTTTGGGCTTCAGATAAGAAAAATAAACTTGAAAAGAAATATGTTGAAGTTGGTCAGAAAGATGACAACAGTGGCGACTGCGAAATACTCAAAGGTTTATCAGATGATGATTTGATTGCGTACCCTGATGAATATTGCAAGGAAGGCGTAACTGTTACAACAAATATTGAAGATATTACATATGACGATTCAGAAAATATGCCTGCTGATGATAATTCTGATTATATAGATGAATCGGGAGAAGAAATTTCAGGTGAAGATTTTTCAGATTCAGACGAAGTAAATTCAGATGATAATGCCGATGATATGGGCGATAATGTAGGTAATGATGCAGGTGCAGATAATAATTTTGCAGTGGGTGAAGCTGTATCTTTTAAAACGGAGGATATGGTATGATACTTGAACTGAAAGACATATGCAAAAATTACATTCAGGGAAAAGAAGAAGTTCCTGTTTTAAAAAATATTGATTTAAGTGTAAATGAAGGAGATTATCTTGCAATAATGGGACCGTCGGGTTCGGGAAAATCTACTCTTATGAACATAATAGGTTGCCTTGACAGACAGTCAACAGGTAAATTTATGTTTGACGGAACAGATATTTCAACTTGCAAAGATAAAGAACTTTCTGAAATAAGAAATAAAAAAATAGGTTTTGTATTTCAGAATTTTAATCTTCTTCCAAGAGAATCAGCAATAGAAAACGTTGAACTTCCGCTTCTTTATGCAGGAGTTCCAAAGAAAAAAAGGTATGAACTTGCAAAAAAGGCTTTGATAAGAGTCGGACTTGAAGACAGAATTAATTTTAAACCTACTCAGCTTTCAGGCGGACAGAAACAGAGAGTTGCAATTGCAAGAGCCGTTGTTAATAATCCAAAGCTTTTACTTGCTGATGAACCAACAGGTGCACTTGATACAAAATCAGGTTATCAGATAATGGATATATTCAGAGAATTAAATGATGAAGGTGTTACAATAGTTATGATAACACACGAAAGAGAAATAGCTGAATATGCGGATAAAATTAAGTATATAAGAGATGGTATGCTTTCTGAAACATCAGGAGGTGATATGTAATGAAAAAAATAATAATTGCTGTTGCTTGTATAGTTATTGCAGCCGGAGCTGTTACAGGAAGCTATGGAATTTATAATTCACATAAAAACAAAAAAGCTGTTGCAGAAGTTGCAAGTGTAGGTGCAATGGAACAATCATATTGGGAAGACAATTTGCAGCTTGACGGTTACATATCAGAGGGAAACATACAAAAGATTACACCCGATAATCAGAAACTTGTTGAAGAAGTTCTCGTTAAAGAGGGCGACAAAGTAAAAAAAGGTGATCCTATATTAAAGTATGACCAGACAGCTTTAAAACTTGATTTGCAGAAAAAAGAAAATGCAGTTGCGATGGCAGAAGTCAATATTCAGAATGCTGAAAAAGAACTTGCAAAATATAAAAGACTGAAACCATCTGAACTTGCACCAACTCCTTCACCTGATATTTATCCTGATGATGAACCTGATACTTCACAGGATGAAACAAATGAAACAGGTGAAACAGTCGACAATTCATCAACTACAATACTTGATTTTACGGCAGCCGTGTCAGGAACAGGTACTGCTGATGACCCATATAATTTTATATGCAATGCAAATACTATTGTAGCGGCAGATGTGCTTTCACAGATGAAACAAAACTCTTTGTCAGCTTGTTTCACAGTAAAAATAAGTTCTGATAAACAGGCGTTTCAATGGATAGTAACGGGTGCAAATATTCCTGATGACAGAATAGCAGACTGGAAACCATCTGATAATGTTTCATATGATGCAGCGGGAAATATATCGGTTGATTTTTCAGGAAATATAATAGGTGTATTCAAAGTTTTATCTTCAGATGCACAGGATTCAATTCAGGATGTACAGGATTCAGATGAAGCAGATGAAATGTCTTTATTTGATAATAATAATGCAGAAGTTAAATTTTTAACAAACTTTATTATGCCTTATAGTTCAGCAAATGCTGTTCAGCTTGCTTCAACTTCATCATCTTCGGAAGATTATATGTATTCACGTGCCGAACTTGCAAAAATGATTTCGGATAAGCAGGAAGAAATAAAAGGTTTGCAGGTAGATAAAAAGAGTGCTAAACTTGAATATAAAACAGCAAAGGCACAGAATGATTCAGGTGCTATAATTGCAACAATAGATGGAATTGTATCAGAAATAAATGAAAATCACGGTGAAGATGAACCATACATTACAATAAAAAGCACAGATGGCTTGACAGTTAAAGGAAATATAGGTGAATTGAACCTTGATAAAATACAAGTTGGTTCAACTGTTCAGATTCAGTCTTGGGATACAGGTGAAACGGCTGATGCAACTGTAACAGAAATAGATACAGACCCTGTTTCAGATTATTCACAAACAGGTATGGATAATCCAAACAGCAGTACATACCAGTTTACGGCACAAACTTCATCTGATACAGATATAGATGTAGGTTCAGGAATAAGTATAACTATTCCTTCAAATGTTGAAGATTCTGGAATGTATATCCCAAAAGTATATGTACGTGATGAAGATGAAAAACATTATGTTATGAAAGATGACGGAGGAAAGCTTAAAAAACAATATATAAAAGTAGGCAAAACAGTATATGGTTCTTTAGTAGAAATAAAAGGTGGAATAACTTCTGATGATAAAATATGTTTTCCTTATGGAAAAAATATCAAAGAAGGAACAAAAACCAAAGACACAGATCAGATTTACTATTAAAGGAGGGTATGCTTAATGTTTGAAAATATAAGACTTTCTTTCAGAGGAATTTTTTCTCATAAAGTACGTTCAATTCTGACAATGCTTGGAATTATAATAGGTATTGCAGCAATAATTGCGATAGTATCCACAATTAAAGGAACAAATGACCAGATAAAAGATAATCTCATTGGTTCAGGTAATAATACAGTTTCAGTTGTTATATGTCAGGGTGAAGATAAATACGATATGCAATATCAGTCTGTACCTGACGGAATACCTGTTGCAAATGATGAGGTTAAAGAAGAGATATTAAAAGATAAAAATATCGAGGCTGTTTCTTTATATCGTGAAAGAATATCACTCGATTCAATATATTATAAAAATAATCATTTAAGCGGCGGAAATGTTACAGGAATAGACGAGGATTATTTATCAACAGCAGGATATGCAATAAGAGAAGGCAAAGGCTTTTCAGAAAGCAACTATAAAGATTATTCAAAAGTTGCACTAATAGACAGCCAGACAAAATCGGGTATTTTTGCTGGAGAAAATCCGATAGGAAAAATTATTGATATAAACGGTGAACCTTTTAAAGTAATCGGTGTTGTTGAAAAACTCAATAAATTTCAGCCTGTAATAAATTCTTATGAAGATTATCAGCTTTATAATCAGGATAATTCAAGCGGAAAGATATTTATTCCGACGGATACATGGCCTATTGTTTTCAGGTACGATGAACCGCAGAACTGTCTTGTTAAGGCGATTAATACTGACAGTATGACAAAAGCAGGAAACAGTGCAGAAAAAATTCTTAATTCAAGACTTTCAGTCAGTGATGACACAATAAAATATAAGAGTCAGGATCAGTTAAAAACAGCAGAATCTATCCAGAGTTTAAGTTCGTCAACAAATACTCTTGTAATATGCATTGCAGGAATATCACTTCTTGTAGGCGGTATAGGTGTTATGAATATTATGCTTGTATCTGTTACGGAAAGAACAAGAGAAATAGGTCTGAAAAAGGCACTTGGAGCAAGAAAAAAGACTATTTTAGGTCAATTTTTGACAGAAGCCGCAGTTTTAACAAGTGTAGGCGGTATTATAGGCATAATAACGGGTATAATACTTGCACAAATAATAGCAAAATTTGCGGAAGTTCCAGTTTCGATAAGTGTTGTATCAATAATTATATCAGTAGTATTTTCTATGGCAGTAGGTATAATTTTTGGTTTTATCCCATCAGTTAAGGCATCGAACCTTGATCCTATTGAAGCATTGAGATATGAATAAATTTCAGATTTACAGCAGATGTTCAAAGTCGAACATCTGCTTTTTGCTTTAATAACTTATTTTAAAGCTTTTTAAAGTAAAAAAAATCAGTTTAATATAATTTTAATTGACATTCATAAATGTATTTGTTATAATGATAGATGTTTGAGATATTAAATGGTGAGGAGAGAATTATATGAGTAAATTCAGAAACCAGCATATGAGTATCGAGTGGCATGATATTATCGATGATGAGAGCAGTATTCCTGCGTTTGAAGCATCACTTAAAGAAAAGTCAAGTCTTGTCGGACGAGTAGGTCTTATGATGCTTTCAGTTGGCACAGGTGCGTGGAGAGTTCGTGCATCGATGAACAAAATATCGAAAGCACTTGGTATAGTATGCAACGCAGATATAGGACTTCTTTCAATAGAGTATACTTGTGTAGATAAAAATGGCGATACTTATACAAACGCTTTATCTTTAAGCAATACAGGTGTAAATACAGATAAACTTGTATCGATAGATGCATTTACAGATGAATTTGCCGATAAGGTAAATAAATTTTCAATAGGTAAATTTCATAAAATTCTTGACAGAATAAACAAAAAAAAGCCTAATTACAAAGCTATAAATCTTGGACTTGCAGCAGCACTTGCGTGCTGGGGATTTACTTTTCTTCTTGGTGGAGGACCTGTTGAAATGTTTCTTGCATTTTTCGGTGCAGGAGTTGGACAGTTTGTAAGAAAAAAACTTATAGAACATAAAATAACACTTCTTGGAAATGTTTCAGTCAGCGTTGCGGCGGCGTGCTGTACATATATAATACTTATGAAAGTTTGTGAGGCTGTTTTTGGAATAGCATCAGTTCATCAGGCAGGATATATATGTGCAATGCTTTATGTTATACCGGGATTTCCGCTGATAACAGGTGGAATAGACCTTGCAAAACTGGATTTACGTTCAGGTATGGAAAGAATATTGTATGCGTGTCTTATAATTATAACAGCAACAGTAACAGGCTGGATAGTTGCACTTTGCTTTAATTATAAACCGGCTGACTTTGTAGACCTTGAAATAAATCCTGCTTTAAGGCTTGTGATACGTCTTATAACAAGTTTCTGCGGTGTATATGGATTCTCATTCTTATTTAACAGTAAAAGAAGAATGGCAGTTACAGCGGGAATGATAGGTATGATAGCAAATACTTTCAGACTTGAAATAATTGATTTTACCAATATACCTGTTGCGGCAGCGGCATTTTTAGGTGCGTTGATTTCAGGACTTCTTGCATCAGTTATAAAATTCAAAATCGGTTATCCAAGAATTACAATAACAGTACCTTCAATTGTAATAATGGTTCCGGGAATGTTTATGTATAAAGGAATTTATTTCATTGGTCAGAATAACATTGCTGATGGCGGAATGTGGCTTGTAAAGGCATTTTTGATTGTTCTTTCTTTGCCGCTTGGTCTTATTGCCGCAAGAATTTTAACAGACAACAACTTCAGAAAAAGTAGTTGATGTTTGTTAATGATATTTAAAATATTACTCTAATTATACAAAAATATACAGCATTTTAAACAACGAATTTATTGTTCAATTGTTTGAAATGCTGATTTTTTTTGTCTTTCTTAAAATAGTATTGACAACTCAGATTAAAAGGAGTATAATAAAATTGTTCGATTTATCGCAATATTCTATGTTAAATCATAGGTCTTATCAGGAGGAAAAATATGAAACTTGTAAGGCGAATTACGTCGGCAGTTATGTCATTTATGGTAGCGGTAACGGCGGCAATACCTAATATTCAAACGGCATCAGCAGCGGATTATTCAATGAACAGCGGAAATACTGTTGTTGAAAATTTAAACAGAGGAATTTCAGCAATAAACACAGGAAACGGAATGCTTGTTTCTTGGAGAAATCTTGCAAATGACAGCAATGATGCTGTTTATAAACTTTACAGAGATAACACATTAATATATACAAGTGAAAAAGATAAAGCTACTTGTTTTCTTGATTCTTCGGGAAATGCTTCATCATTATATAAAGTTGAATATTATGCAGGCGGAAAACTTATTTCATCAGAAAATTGCAGTAATATTTCTTCAAATAACTATTTGCAGGTTAAACTTGACAAGCCAAAGGGTCAGACATCAGGTGTTACATACAGCCCGAATGACTGTACTGTCGGAGATGTCGACGGTGATGGAGAATACGAAATATTCGTAAAATGGGATCCTTCAAATTCAAAGGATAATTCACAAAAAGGCAAAACAGACAAAGTTTTTATTGATTGCTATAAATTAAATGGCAAAAAACTTTGGAGAATAGACCTTGGAGTTAATATACGTGCAGGTGCACACTATACACAAATGCTTGTTGCAGATTTTGATAGTGACGGCAAAGCTGAACTTACTTGTAAAACAGCAGACGGAACAGTTGATGGCACAGGTGTAACAATAGGTGATGGTTCAAAAGACTACAGAAATTCAAATGGATATATTTTAACTGGTAACGAATACTACACACTTTTTGATGGTGCAACAGGAAAAGCACTTGATACAGTTAATTATAATCCTCCAAGAGGAACTGTTAAAAGCTGGGGAGATAGCTACGGAAACAGAGTAGACAGATTTTTAGGTTCTGTTGTTTACCTTGATGGTGTTCATCCAAGTGCAGTTACAGTCAGAGGATATTATACAAGAATGACAGCATGTGCCTATGATGTTAAGAATAAAAAACTTGTTCAAAGATGGTTCTTTGATACAGGAAATAATTCATCAGCCGCAGGATATGGTGACGGCAATCATAACTGTATGCCTGCTGATGTAGATGGCGACGGAAAACAGGAACTTGTTATGGGTTCTTCCTGTATAGATGATAACGGTAAGAGTTTATGGAACTATAACAAAGGTCACGGCGATGCAATGCACGTTGGTGATTTTCTCCCTGACAGAGAAGGTCTTGAAGTATGGATATGCCACGAAGATAAACCATATGGTGTAACTCTTCTTGATGGTAAGAATGGCAAAGCAATATTCCATTATAATGGTGACGGCGATACAGGAAGATGCTGTGCGGATAACGTTTGGAGTGGTAATGACGGTGCAGAATTCTGGGGACTTGGAAATACTGTTTATAATGGCGAAGGTAAGGAATTATCCTGCCGCAGACCAGCTGTAAACTTTCTTAGCTACTGGGACGGTGACCTTGAAAGAGAAATACTCGATGGTTATACCGATTCAACAGCAAAAGTAACAAAAATGGGTGCTGACGGAAAGTTAACTCAGCTTATGGAAACAACAGGTTTCTATACGTGTAATACAACAAAAGGAACACCATGTCTTTCGGCTGATATTTTAGGCGACTGGAGAGAAGAAATTGTTGTACGTGCCGCAGATGGAAATTCTCTCGGAATATTCTGCACACCATATACAACTGATTACAGAATAACAACACTTATGCATGATGTTCAGTACAGAACACAGGTATCTGCACAGAATTCAGGCTACAATCAGCCACCACACGCAAGTTTTTATCTTGGTTCTGAAAAATCACTTCCAGCAAGATCAAATGTAACAGTTCTTAACGGAGATAAGAAACCATCTGAAGTTGAACCGACAACTCCAACTGAACCACCAAAACCTGAAGCGGCTGTCTTAAAAGAGGGCGGAGTATATACTATAAAAAATCAGAACAGCGGAATGTATCTTGCGGCAGAAGAAGACAAGAATGGAACAAATGTTTCTCAGAAATCATCTGATGAAATAACTGATAATATCAAATGGAAAGCTTTTTCTGATGGAAACGGATATTATTATCTAAGAAATGAGGCAGGTTCTCAGTCATTTGTTCTTAATGTTGCAGGAAATAAATCTGATAATGGAACAAATGTAGTTGCATATGTCTATAAAGATTCAGCAGATAATGAAAAATTCAAATTCATAAAAAATGATGACGGAACATATAAAATTCTTACAAAAATATCAGGAGATAAGTCTTGTGTTGAAGTAATAAACGCAGATAAAACAGACGGTGCAAACGTTCAGCAATGGGAAATTAACGGAGCAAGCTGCCAGAACTGGATACTTGAAGAAACAACAGATGAAGGCTGTGCAATGGCAACAGATAAGACATATATGTTTAAGAATGTAAACAGTGGTCTTTATATGAATGTTGAAAGTGGAAAGTCAGAAGTAGGAACAAATATTCAACAGTGGGGCGGAGATACATCAGTACCTGAAACAAATAATTCATTTACATTAAAAGAATTTACAGGCGGAAAAAATTATTATTATATAATGTCACGTCTTGGTGATGGCAAGAGTTTTTGTTTGAAACCTGAAACAGGCGATAAAGGCGGAAACATTTCACTTTCAGAATATACAACGAAAGACAGTTCACAACTTTTCAGATTCATAAAAAATCTTGACGGAACATATCTTATTCAGACACATGCATCAAGAGAATCTTGTGTTGTTGAAATAGAAAACGCAGATAAATCAAGTGGCGGAAATGTTCAGCAGTATTCACCTAATGGAAATGATTGCCAGAAATGGAATGCAGATATTGCCACAATTGCAGAAACTGAACCTGCAACAACAACTCCGACTACAACTGTTACAACGACTGTTGCAACCACAGAAACTACCACAACAACAACTACTACTGAAGAGGTTGCCACAACCGAAACGCCTGTAGTTACTACAACAGTTGTGACAACAATTACTACAGCACCAATTGTTGTTACAACAACAATTGCAAAAACAACTATTGTAACAACTGCAAAGCCGATTGAAACAACTACTGTAACAGAACCTACAGTTATTGATGATATTGTATATGGTGATGTAAATGTTGACGGAAGTGTAACAATAGCTGATGCAGTATTGCTTAACAAATATCTTGTAAACAGTGCAGTACTTACGGGTATGCAGCTTAAAAATGCAGATGTATATAAGAATGGCAGTGTTAATTCGGCAGATACACTTGCAATACTTAAATTTATTGTTGGAACATACGATAAACTTCCGTTTATAGAATAGCATATTTTAAAACATCTTCCGAAAGTAAAATTTTGGGAGGTGTTTTTTTATTTATGTTTAGTGAAAATATATAAAAAATAAGTTTTTTAATTAGTGAAAAAAGCAAAAAAAATGAATGTACTTGAAAAAAAAGCAGATTTATAGTATAATGGTATTTATATGATTTTACAAGAAAGAAGGTCTTTATTTGGAAAAAAGAAAGATTATGCTTGGAAATGCAGCGATTGCACAAGGTGCATGGGAAGCAGGCTGTAAAGTTTCAAGTGCATATCCTGGAACACCAAGTACAGAAATAAGTGAAAATATAGCTAAATATAAAGAGGTTTATGCAGAATGGGCACCTAATGAAAAGGTGGCAATGGAAGTTGCAATAGGTGCATCAATAGCCGGAGTAAGAGCAATGGCATCAATGAAACTTGTTGGTGTTAATGTTGCGGCAGACCCGCTCTATTCAATTTCATATGCAGGAGTAAATGGCGGACTTGTTCTTGTTGCCGCTGATGACCCCGGTATATATAGTTCACAGAATGAACAGGATACAAGAATGGTTGCAAGAGCAGCAGTTGTTCCTGTACTTGAACCTTCAGACAGTGAAGAAGCAAGAATTTTTACTAAAAAAGCTTTTGAATTAAGTGAAGAATATGATACGCCTGTTATTGTAAGAACAACAACACGTCTTGCACATTCACAGGGTATAGTTAACATAGAAGAAAGAGTTGTTCCTGAAGATAAGCCTTATGTCAGAAACATAAAGAAAAATGTTTTGATGCCTGCAAATGCAAAAGCAAGACATATTGTTAAAGAACAGCTTATGAATAAACTTGCTGAAGATGCCTGTTCTATGGATATAAATAAAACAGAATACAACAGCAAAGAAATAGGTGTTATAACAAGCGGTATTCCATATCAGTATGTTAAGGAAGTACTTCCAAATGCATCAGTTTTAAAACTTGGAATAGTAAACCCTCTTCCAAGAAAATTAATAGAAGAATTTGCTTCAAAGGTTGATAAACTTTATATAGTTGAAGAACTTGAACCTGTAATTGAAGAACAGGTTAAATCGTGGGGAATAAAATGTATTGGTAAAGAAATATTTACTATACAGGGTGAGTACTCTGCCAATATGTTAAGAGAAGCAATACTTGGAGAAAAAGTTGAAGTTAAAGCACCTGCAAATGCAGTTGTAAGACCTCCTGTTTTATGTCCTGGATGTCCTCATAGAAGTGTATATTCAGTTTTAAAGAAAATGAAAATACATGGTGCAGGGGATATAGGCTGTTATACTCTTGGTGCAGTTGACCCTCTTAATGTTGTTGATTTCAACGTATGTATGGGTGCAAGTATTTCAACACTCCACGGAATGGAAAAAGCAAAAGGCAGAGATTATATAAAGAACTGGGTTGCACTTATAGGCGATTCAACTTTCCTACATACAGGTGTTAATTCACTTATGAATATGGTATATAATAAGTCATGCGGAACAGTTATGATACTTGATAACTCAACAACAGGTATGACTGGCCATCAAGATCACCCTGCAACAGGTAAAACTTTAAAGGGTGAAACAACTTATGCAATAAACATATATCATCTTTGTAAGGCAATGGGAATTGAAAATGTTTATGAAATAGATGCATTTGATACAGAAGGAATCGAAAAACTTTTAAAGCAGGAACTTGAAAGAGATGCAGTATCTGTAATTATAACAAAATCACCATGTGCATTGCTTAAATCATTTATTCCAAAGGGAAAATGTTTTGAAATAAAAGAGAAGTGTAAAAAATGCGGACTTTGTCTTGCACCTGGATGTCCTGCTATGACAAAAAATGCAGACGGTACAATTTCAATCGACAAGATTATGTGCAACGGCTGCGGACTTTGTATGCAGAAGTGCAAATTTGGTGCAATTGGATTTACACCTAATGAAAAGGCAGGTAAGTAATATGAAAACAGTTAATATTATGATAGTAGGTGTAGGCGGACAGGGTACGCTTTTAACAAGCCGTATACTTGGTGCTATTACTCTTGAAGGCGGATATGATGTTAAGCTTTCAGAAGTTCACGGAATGGCACAGAGAGGCGGAAGCGTTGTTACTTTCGTAAGATATGGTGACAAAGTAAATGAACCTGTCGTTGAAGAAGGTCAGGCTGATATTCTTATAGCTTTTGAAAGACTTGAAGCACTCAGATATGCACACTATTTGAAAAAAGATGGTGTTATAATAGTAAATGATACAAGAATTGACCCTATGCCTGTTGTTATAGGAAAAGCAGAGTATCCTGAAAATATTATAGAAAATCTTAAAAAAGAATATAAGGTTATTTCTCTTGATGCAACAGCAGAAAGCCTTAAACTTGGAAATCCGAGAGTATTTAATGTTATAATTCTTGGTGTTGCTGCACAGAGTATGCATTTCACAAAAGAACAGTGGCTTGATGTTATAGAAAAAACAGTTCCACCAAAAACAATTGAAATAAATAAAGCTGCATTTGAAGCAGGCTACAATTTAAAATAAGGAGCATAAATAAAATGCCTATTACAGATATTCTTGAATACAACGCAGAACATTATGGCGATGATGTTTGTCTTGTTGATATAAATCCTAAAATTCAGGAAAAAAGAAAAGTTTTATGGAAAGATTATAATCTTATTGAGTCAACGGGTGACCTCCAGTACAGACGTGAAATAACATGGAGAGTTTTCGATGAAAAAGCTAACCGTTTTGCACAGTTCCTCCAGAGCAGAGGAGTAAGAAAAGGTCATAAAGTAGCAATATTATTGATGAACTGTCTTGAATGGCTGCCGATTTATTTTGGTATTCTTAAAACAGGTGCAATAGTTGTGCCTATGAACTACAGATACAGTTCAGAAGAAATAAAATATTGTCTTGATCTTGCAGATGTTGATATTCTTGTTTTTGGACCAGAATTTATTGGAAGAATTGAAAATATTGCCGAAGAAATAAGTAAAAAAAGAATTTTGCTTTATGTTGGCGGTGATTGCCCTTCATTTGCAGAAGATTATGATAAACTTACGTCAAATTGTGCGAGTGTTGCACCGGGTGTGCCTCTTACAGATGACGATGATGCAGCAATTTATTTTTCATCAGGTACAACAGGATTTCCAAAAGCAATTTTACATACACACAGAAGTCTTATGCATTCGTGTAAAGTAGAACAAAATCATCATAAAACAACAAAAGATGATGTGTTCCTTTGTATTCCTCCACTTTATCATACAGGTGCAAAAATGCATTGGTTTGGAAGTCTTTTAACGGGAAGTAAAGCCGTTTTACTTAAAGGTGTAACACCTCAGACAATTCTTGAAACTGTTGACAAAGAAAAATGTACAATAGTATGGCTTCTTGTTCCGTGGGCTCAGGATATACTTGAAGCAATTGAAAATGGAACAGTTAAACTTGAAGACTATGACCTTTCACATTGGCGACTTATGCACATAGGAGCACAGCCTGTACCGCAGAGCCTTATAAAAAGATGGAAAAAATATTTTCCAAATCATGATTATGATACAAATTATGGACTTAGCGAATCAATCGGTCCTGGTTGTATTCACCTTGGAATTGAAAATATAAACAAGGTTGGTGCAATAGGCATACCTGGTTACGGCTGGGAAGCTAAGATTATAAATGACAAGGGCGAAGAAGTCAAACAAGGAGAAGTAGGCGAACTTGCTGTAAAAGGTCCTGGGGTTATGAAATGCTATTATAAGAACCCTGAGGCTACGGCGGAAGTTCTTCACGACGGCTGGCTTTGGACAGGCGATATGGCTATGCAGGACGAAGATGGATTTTATTTCCTTGTTGACAGAAAAAAAGATGTCGTTATAACAGGCGGTGAAAATCTTTATCCTGTTGAAATTGAAAATTTCCTTTCAAAGTATGATAAAATAAAGGACGTTGCAGTTATCGGTTTGCCTGATGAACGACTTGGAGAAATTGCAGCAGCCATTATCGAACTTAAGAAGGGTGTTGAATGTACAGAAGAAGAAATAAACGAATTCTGCCTTGGAATGCCGAGATATAAGCGTCCAAAGAAGATTATTTTTGCTGATGTACCAAGAAATCCAACAGGAAAAATAGAAAAGCCTAAACTTAGAAAAATGTATAGTGCGGAAAATCTTGTAATGAAAGAAAATAAGGCTTAAAAATAAAAGTACAGTCGTTTTGCGGCTGTACTTTATTTAATATAATAAAAATTCAGGGAGTAAAATTATGATTGAAGAGAGAAGAAGCATACGAAAATATAAAAATAAAAATGTAAGCCATGAACAGATTGAAGCTATTGTAAAAGCGGCAATACTTGCACCATCAGCCAAAAACCGACAGCCTTGGAAATATATCGTTTATACAGGTGAAGAAAAAAGTAAATTACTTGATGTTATGGAAAATGCATTGGAAAAGGAAAATAAAAATCATACACTTCTGCCAAAATCTTCTTTTGGTCTTCCTGACGCTTTTAATACTTTACGCATTATGCGTGAAGCACCTGTTATTATTATAGTTATGAATATAAATGGAAAATCGCCATTTGAGCCTATAGGTACAGATGAAAGAGTTTCAGAAATATGCGATTCGCTGTCTATTGGTGCATCTATAGAAAATATGATACTTAAAGCTACTGAGATTGGACTTGGAACTTTATGGATAGCAAATACTTGTTTTGCATACAAAGATATGATTGATTTTATAAACTCTCCAGGACAGCTTATAGGTGCTGTAACAGTCGGATATGCAGACGAAAAACCTTTGCCAAGACCAAGAAAAAGCATTGACGAAGTACTTGAATACAGATAAATGGAGCAAAAAAATGATACTACACATTCCGAATTATTATAATAATTTTAAATGTAAAGCTGACAAATGCAGGCATACGTGCTGTCAAAACTGGGAAATAGATATTGACGAAAAGTCGCTTGATATTTATAAGAATACAGACGGAGAATTTGGAGATAAAATAAGAAGTTCAATTGAATATGAAGAAACACCGCATTTTAAACTTAATCAGAATGAAAAATGTCCGCTTTTAACAGAAAACGGACTATGCAGCATATATACAGAACTTGGCGAGGATAAAATGTGTGAGATTTGCAAACTTCACCCAAGATTTTTTGAATGGTTTGGAAATATAAAAGAGGGCGGAGTAGGGCTTTGCTGTGAAGAAGCTGCTGAAATAATAATGAAAAATAATGTAAAACTTACTTTTGAAGATGTTGTTATAAACGAAGAAAATGAAGATGGAATAGATGAAGTTTCTTTGAATATGTATAACTTTCTATCTTCTTGCAGAGATGTTTTATATAGTATAATTCAGAATATGGATATTAAATTTGAAGAAAAATTATCTGTCATTCTCGATTTTACCGATAAGTTGCAAGATAATATTGATTCATCTGTTTATGAAATACCTGATGTGAAGAACTGTAAAAAAAATCTGAGAGTAAATCTTTTGCACATTATGAAAAAATTCAATGAGTTTGATTTTCTTGAAGAGAAAAATAAAAAACGTTTTGAAGATAACGCAAAAAAATACTATGAATATAAAGATACATGTGAAAAACTTTTTGAATTTGACAGCAATGCTGAAAAATATCTTATTAACATAGTACAATATTTTATTATGAGATATTTTATAAAAGGTGCTTATTCAGATGAAGTGCTATCATCAGCCAGAATGGCTGTGACGGCTGCTGAGTACCTTAAATTTGATTTTACACGTATTTATACTGATAATTCTAAAAACCTTTTAGATGCCTATATAGACGCTGTATGCAGCTTTTCGTCTGAAATTGAATACAGTGAAGAAAATATATCAGCATTTGCAGATATGATGTATGACGAATATTTTTATAAAAGCGAACAGCAGGGGTAAAACCTCTGCTGTTCATATTAAGTATATAAAAACTATATCATATAAGTGCGACGGCATTTCCGAAAATAAGCCGTATATGTAGGATAATTCTCCAACGATATTATTATACCATTTTATATAACAAATTTCAATACCTAAATTCAAAATTTCCTAAAGAAATTTCATTTTAGGAAATTTTTAGAATTACGCAAGTCCTGTAATTGAAAGGTATAAATCGGCAAGTTTTACCCCAAATATAGAGGAAATAGCAATTCCAATTGAAAGATATGGTCCGAAAGCAAAAGCAGATTTACCTGTTTTATATTTATTTATAAGACCTGCAATACAGCCGATTATCAGTCCGATAAATGTTGCAATGATAATTGATTTTACTCCAAGAAAGAAACCAGCTGCTGCCATAAGATATGCATCACCATATCCCATAGCACGTTCGTTTGTTACAAAAACAAGAATGAATAAAGGTAAACCGATAACAACAGCACCTAAAACCTGTGACAATATGGAAACTCCAGTGTAATCTGATGTAAGAAGCCATTTAGGAATGCCGAGAAGTGCTATAAATAAAATGTTATATATATTTATTGTCTGAGTATCTAAATCCGTAAAGAAAACTACTATCAAAGCCGAATATAAAAGACAGAGTAAAGCTGCAAAGGCAATATTTTTTATAAAAATAAAAGTCAAAAGATAAATAACAGCATTAAGCAGTTCAACGACTGTATATCTTGGTGAAATTTTTGCACCGCAGTTTCTGCATTTTCCTTTTAAAATAATCCAGCTGACTATCGGTATAAGATCCCTTCTTTTTATGTATGCACCACAGGACATACAATGTGAATTTTTTTTGATAAGAGATTCTTCTTTTGGAAGTCTGTAAATGCATACATTAAGAAAACTGCCTATGCAGGCACCTGTGACAAATACCAACGCATAT
Source organism: Oscillospiraceae bacterium (assembly GCA_022769365.1). GTDB lineage: Bacteria > Bacillota > Clostridia > Oscillospirales > Ruminococcaceae > Ruminococcus_C. Next base: position 19,342 of record JALEJO010000101.1, read on the forward strand.
AAAACAAAATAACATAAATACAACATAAATAAATCATATAACACTTTTGAAAAAATGTTATATATCCTCCTTAATAAAAAATAAATTAAAATATACCATGTTTCATATACTTATTATACACTATTTCTCTATAATTTTCAAGAGCAGATGAAGTGCTTTTTAATCAAAAAAGGTTTCATACGACGTTTTGTGAAAATAAGACAAAATAAATTAAACAATATCGAATAATTATGATAGAGTAAGGTAATTATATAAAAAAGTATGTGAAAATTAAGGAAAAGCTATTGACTTTTAAGGTAAAAGTGGGTATAATAAACTTATTATAATATTCTGAAAGGATCTATATTATGAGAAATGTATATAAGAAAATTATCGCTATAGCACTTGTTGCTGCAATTGGTTCAACTTTTGGTGCTTGCGGTAAAAAAGATAAAAACAAGGATAGTAAGAAAAATACATCTACAAACAGCTCTGTTTCAGATGAGTCATCATCAGATGATTCAGATAACTCAGATGATTCAGTTTCAGCTGAGTCATTAGACGCAGAACAGGCATCAGCAGCACTTAAACAGGATCTTACTGTTACACTTGATGATCAGGATAGCCAGGAAGATGCAGTTGAAAATAATCAGGATGCAACAGAAGGCAACGATTCATCAAACGGTGGATCTTCAAATAATGGTTCTTCAAATGGCGGCGAACAGTATGTTGAAGTAACGAATGATAAGGGTGAAGTTCAGACAGATGCTAACGGAAATGCTGAAACAAAGAGCGTTTCAAATAATGCAGGTTCAGCAAATGGCGGAAGCGTTTCTGATCCAAATTACGTTTCGAAAACAACAGTTGCAAAAACATATTGGCTTGATATGACAAAGAACGATAACTATGTTTTTGATGGTGAGTTTCTTGTTGCAACATTCAAAGTTAAGGATACAACACCTGACGGAAGTTATCCGATTGATATAACAAAAGCTGATGTTGCAAACTGGGAAGCTGAAACACTTACACCTGACATTGTAAATGGTTATGTAACAGTGGGAGATGCACAGACACCTTCAACAGATTCAGTTACAGATGGTAACTTTACTTTTTCAGTTGATTCAGTTACAGCAAAAGCCGGAGATACAATTGAAGTTAAGTTTAAAGTAAGCAGCAATCCGGGACTTGTTGCGTTTGTATTTAACTTCTCATTTGATTCAAATGCACTTGAATATCAGGGACTTTCTGTTGGTAAAGATGCTGAAGATATAATAACTTTAAGTGAATAATTTTTTTGTAATGGAGGTATTTCTATGAGAAAAAATTTTGGTGCAAAGCCTTGCACATATCCGCAGCCTGTTTTTATGATTGCCTCTTATGATGAAAATGGCAATCCTGATCTTATGAATGCAGCTTGGGCAGGAATAAGCGGCGAATCTGAAATATCAATTGATATGGGTTCTACACATAAAACAACAGCAAATATTCTTAAAAGAAAAGCTTTTACAGTAAGTATGGCTGATGTAAAGAATGTTGTTGCGTGTGATTATGTTGGAATTGTTTCAGGAAATAAAGAACCTGAAAAGTTCAAAAAATCAGGTTTTACAGCAGTTAAGTCTGATTTTGTAGATGCTCCATTAATAGAAGAACTTCCTATAGCGCTTGAATGTGAGCTTGTTAGTTATGACGAAAATACTTGCAGACTTGTAGGAAAAATAATTAATCTTAGTGTTGATGAAAAAGTTCTTGATGAAAATGGAAATGTTGATGTTAAAAAGGCACAGCCTATAACATATGATCCGTTTAATCATGACTATATTGCACTTGGTGAAATTGTTGGTAAAGCATTCAGCGATGGTGCAAAGTTAAAGTAATTGTTTTTAAAACATTCTCTTGCAAAATTTTCAGGAGGATGTTTTATTTTTTATTGAGGTTAAAATATGTTTATAAGAAAAGCAAATGAAAATGATATTGATGGAATTATCAAATTACTATATCAAGTCAATCAAATACATGCTGATGGTCGCCCTGACTTATTTAAAAGCGGCGGAACAAAATATAATAAAAATGATCTTATGAAGATTTTTGGCGATAACAATAAGACTGTATTTGTTGCAGACGATGAAAATGAAGAAATTTTAGGTTACATAATCTGTTTCTTTGAAGAAACAGAAGAAACAAATTCTTTAAATCCGATAAAAACACTTTATATAGACGATCTTTGTGTTGATGAGAATACCAGAGGAAAACATATAGGCAGAAAATTATATGAATATGTGGCAGATTATGCGAAAAAAGAAAATTTTTACAGAATAACACTTCATGCATGGGAATGTAATCCATCTGCGGTGCAGTTTTATAAGAATCTCGGGTTATCCACTCTTTATACTGCAATGGAACAGATTTTATGAGTAAAAAGCTGAATTATACGCTGAAATTCTGTTTCTTGATTCTCTTAATTGCAATACTTATTTATAAGTATTGCTTCTTTATTAAAGATATTCATTCAGTGTTGGAGTTTTATAAAGAGTATTCTTTTTTAGTTTTGATACCTTTTTTACTGATTGTTTTATTGTCTGTTTCAATTTTTTTAGATGATTT
>JALEJO010000118.1 GCA_022769365.1 Oscillospiraceae bacterium
TATAACAACAATTTAGAGATAGGCAAGAGATACTATTTATAATTTGGAGGTAATTATCATGAAAAAAATATTATCAATTTTAAGTTCAATTGCAGTTTTAACATCATGTGGAATGTCAACATTGATGGCAAATGCAGAAGATTCAACAAATGTAAAGACAGAAGTGACTATTGGCGACATTAACGAAGATGGAGCTGTGGACTATAAGGATGCTGTTCTAAATTTGAAATATTATGCTGCTGCTTTATCTAACAAAAAAAGCGAAGATGAAAGCTTATTTGCTTCATGCAAGGATTTAGGTATGACAGATGAAAGAATTAAAGCAATGGATGTAAATGGAGATGGCAAAATAGATTCCAGAGATTCAATTGCTATAATTGAATATTCTGCGGCTAAAAGCTTAGGATATTCAAAGATTCTTACATCTGAAAATCTTACAGAAATTGAAGAATTATACAAATCAGATGCATTTAACAAATATTGTCAATTTGTATGCGATGCAATGTATAGATGTGTTGTAAATACAGATGATATAAACAATTTCAAGGTTTTTGAATTTAGTGAAGTTAAAATGGGTGATGCAAATGGTGACGGAGTTGTTGATTCAAAAGATGCAGTATCAACATTGAATACCTATGCATTATCTCTTACAAAAAATTCAAGTACAAAAAACATAGAAGATGAAAATGAAGCTAAAGAATTTAATGCAGATGTAAATTGTGATGGTGTTATCGATTCAAAAGATGCAGTAGAGATTCTTCAAACATATGCAGAAAATCTTGCAAATAACAGATAATTTTGAGTAAGGATAATTGAAAGAATTGATTAAGATAAGGGAATGCCATTGAGTTCGGGTAAGAAAATTAAAATTGAAATAAATACTGTCCCCCACAGATGCCCTTTGGGCTTTTGTGGGGGAAGTCGTTTTTTGGGGGGATTTTATTCAGGAGATAAAAGTTATATATTTTTATTTTTGACCCCAATATAGCAAACGCATTGCGTAAGCTGATAAACGTTAAAATAAAAAAATAACGTAATATCGCCATTATCGTACGATTTACGTATGTCTAAAATGTATCTAAAGTATGAAATAAATCTCTCATAACCCGAAGGTCGTCAGTTCAAATCTGGCTCCCGCAACCAAATAATAATTATCCTTATGGATAATCCAATGAAGAAAAAACGCGCAGCTTCGGCATTTTATCGAGGTTGTGTGTTTTTTGTTGTCGTTTTAAAAAAATAAATAATGTTACCGAAATATATCCCGTACCCTTACCATACCCTTACCGATTTTCGGCAAGGGTATTTTTCGAGTTGTTGACAGAAATTTAGAGAAGAAAGGGTTTGAAAAATGTCTTTTTTGCTGTTATTTTCAAAAAGTTTACAAATTATGGAATTCTCATCTTTTGCAAACCTGTTACTGTTTGTCAAGCCTTATTTTGAAAAAATTGAGAGTTTTTTCAGCACTTAATTTTTCAACATTTAGACACGGATAAATAAGCCGAAAAATAATGATTTTTTTTGACTTAATATTTATACGTAAATTCACAGATTTGTATTAACTATACGATTCCATTATTCTAGAAAGGACTAAAATGATAAAATGCCAAGAATACACAATTCTTGAACTGAAATTGACCACTTAAAAATGCTTTGTAATGTTGGTGTGTTCAATAAAAGAGGATGTTTGTAAGGATTCACTTTTTATTATGTAATATAAGAGCATAATCACTTGCATACATTTTCTGCAACTGCGTTGTTGAATTATATCGCTCACCAATGCAGAATTCTTTTGACCATGTCATATAATATGCCCATGGCGTATGTGATTGTTCCAGCATTTCAACATCTGGAAGATACCCCACTTCCGCCAGAGCTGCAACTTTATTTTTTGTTGTTGATTCAATGAGTTTAATGTAATCTTCATGATAGTCTGTTTTTGCGTATTTTTCCAGATAAATATCTACAGAAATCACATCAACATATTCATCATCAGGGTATTCTTTTTTAATACGGCAATTCCAGACCCACAAAAAAGCCGCCTAAGATTTTCTAAGGCGGCTATAATATATCAATAGCTTTTTTAATATCAGAATTAATGCAAATCGATTGAGATTCTATTTCTTTTGGACAAACGGCTTCACCAAAATTCAAGCAGGAATACACCGCTTTTGGGTTCTTCGCCGTCATTTGCCAGAACGGATACTTAATAATTGCAGGCGTATTATATCCTACACCAAGTTCCAGAAATAAGATATGTAGATTTTTGTGTCTACGGAGAAATTCCTCGTACCGTTCTGCAGCACGATACCAACCTTCGTCTTGTACAAAAGTATTGTCTGCACGAAGATTCATTGTCATAGGCTTTCCGCATTTCGGACAGCGAGGGATAAGCTCTGTTGGAATACGCATATCTTCCTGAAATTCCAACATATCCTTCACGCATTCTTCATTATCATAAGTTTTCTGACAGCAAGGCTTGGAACATTGAAAAAGTCCGTAATCACCTTGCGTGTAGAAAAGCCTGTGCTTGTTAAAGCCTGCTTTCTGAAACTGGTGATCTACATTGGTGGTCAGCACAAAATAATCTTTGTCTTTAACAAGTTCAAACAATCTCTTGTAAACACCATTGTCAATGTCCATGTAACGGTTGATGTAAATGTATCTCGACCAGTACGCCCAATGCTCTTCCAGCGTTTCAAAGGGGTAAAATCCGCCGGAATACATATCCCGAAAGTTGTATTTTTCAATGAAATCTGAGAAATATTTTTCAAATCGTTCGCCACTGTATGTAAAACCTGCCGAAGTTGAAAGTCCTGCACCTGCACCAACGACAATTGCGTCGGCGATTTCAATTTCTTGTTTTAATTGCTTATAGCAATCCTAAAAATTATCACCTCAGACCAACAGCAGAAAACCATCCTATGCAATCAGAAGGCAAGACTTTAGAAAATGAAGTTTTGATTGAATCAGGAAGCAAATCTGAAATTCTTGTTTTCAGCATACGCAAAA
>JALEJO010000082.1 GCA_022769365.1 Oscillospiraceae bacterium
GGGAATAATCGGAAAAAATTATATGATACCTGACCTTATAATATTTTATCTTGCAATTTTTATTCCGCCTTTTTTAGCGGTCAAAAAAATTCGCCATATGAAAAACAGCAATATTTTCGGACTTTTGCTCTGGGTTTTAACTGGTGCTTTATTTGTGATTTTTACTTTTTATGTTCCGCAAATAGGACTTTTTAAAGATTAATGGTGAGGAATTGTGGTGTCGGCTTTTAAAGGAAGTTGTAAATTTTTATATAAAAATAACTGTTGCCCGAATTAAAACAGACAACAGTTTAAACTTAATAAGATGCTGAAACTGAAAGAAGATTTTGGGAAATTCTCGCAGTAACTTCTGCATAATAAAGTGCATCTGCGGTGGATAAGGTTGTTTGGTCAATAGAGTTCATCTTTGACATCATATCTGCATATTTTGACAAATAATTATTATAATCATTTAACATATCCAACGGATTAGATGAACTGCTGTACTTTTTCATAAATTCTACGTAATCGTTAAAAAATGCCTCGTAACTGTCCATTGTTTCTTTAAATTGTGGTGAAACTAACTGGTGAAAATCTGTCGATTCAGTTTCACCTTCATCATTCTGAGAAATTATTGAAGGTTCTTCGTTTGTTTCAGTTTCGGAAAATGCATTTTCCTCGCTTGTTGTTACGTCTGATGTTGAAACTTCTGTAGATGTTTCTTCGATTTTTAAATCTTCTGCCGAACAACCTGTTATGCTGATTGCAAAAATAGATATTGCAAACAAAGATATTATTTGTTTTTTATATTTTTTCATTTCTTGTCCTTTCATATTTGAAGTTCACTGTTTAAACATAGTATGGGTTTGGTTTAAAAAGTAATGTTATAAAGTCAATTATGACACCTATAAAGAAAAGACCGCATGTGCATAAGTAAAGAATACCCATTCCGATTTTTCCTTCATAGAACTTATGAGCACCAAGAAAACCGAGAAATAAACAGAGTACCAATGCAACCCATTTGTTTTTGCATCTGCCATTTGCATTTGAATTTATGTTAGTGTTGGTATTTGTATTAATATTATCGTTGTTTATAATTATGTTTGGCTGCGATAATTTTTCCTGTTTTAATTCCTGAACTTGTCTTCCGCATTTTGTACATATTACAGAGTCAGCAGGTATAACCGCCCCGCAATGCATACAGAATTTGGTGTTTGTATTATTTTGAACGTTTGTCTGATTTTCCATTATGGTAATCCTACTTTAGTATATTTAGTACTTATCAGTACTATAAATCACATTATACACCTTTTTTATGGTAAAGTCAATAGTATAATATTTTTTATATACGAATTTGACATAATTAACAAATGAAATAAGGTGATTTTGTGTATTTTCAAAGATTGCGAGATTTGCGTGAAGATAAAGATATGAATCAGACAGAAGTGGCAAAGCTTTTGTTTACAAGTCAAACAGTGTATTCAAGATACGAAAGAGGATTTCAGACAATACCTGTTGAACATCTTTTGACTTTGGCAGACTTTTATGATGTTTCAACAGATTATATTTTGGGAAGAACAAATAATAAGAATGTAAACAGATAATGACTCTGAAAAATAGGAATTATGGTGTCATTTTTGGCTGACATATTTTAAACCTTTCCGCCAAAGCAGGCGACACCACAATTCCACATTAAAAATAATTTGCATTTTCAAGTAACATATGTTATAATAGGAACATATAATATAACAAAGGAAAACGAAAAATGCAGAAAAGTTATTTTGAGTTTGCAAAGTTTTATGATAATCTTACAGAAAATGTTGATTACAAAAAACGTGCGGAATATTTTGATACTATAATTAAAAAATATAAAAAAACAGATAATAATCTTTTGCTTGATCTTGCTTGCGGTACGGGAAGTCTTACTGAACAAATGGCACTTCTCGGATATGACTGCATAGGTATTGACGGTTCGTATGAGATGCTTAATGAAGCATTTGAAAAGAAAATGAACAGCGGTTTTGATATTCAGTATATATGTCAGGATATGAGAGAATATGAACTCTATGGCTGTGCTGACGTTACCATATGTGCTTTGGATAGTCTTAATCATCTTGATTCTTTTGATGATGTTAAGAAAGTTTTTAAGCAGGTATGGCTGTCTACTGAAAATAATGGTTTGTTTATTTTTGATATGAACAGTGTTTATAAGCATAAAGAAGTTCTTGGAAACAATACTTTTATTTATGACACTGAAAAAGTTTATTGTGTTTGGGATAATATTTATTCTGAAAACGAAAACAGAGTTGATATAACCCTTGATTTTTTTGAAAAACAGAATAATGAAACATACACAAGAAGCGGTGAAAGTTTCAGCGAACGTGCATATGAAATTGAAGATGTTAAAAAAGCATTAGATGAATCAGGTTTTAATCTCCTTGCAATTTATAAGGGCGATACATTTGAAAAAACCGATGAAAAAACAGAAAGAATAGTTTATATTTCAGAAAAGAGGAACAAATAAAATGGGAAAACTTGTAAGAGCAATATCAAAAGATGCGTGTATTGTTTCAATGGCACTTGATTCAACTGATATTGTACGTGAAATAGAAAAGATACACAAGACATCAGCGGTTGCAACTGCTGCGATAGGAAGACTTACAACAGCGACGGCTATGATAGGCTATACGCTTAAAAACAAAACTGACTCCGTAACAGTAAGAGTTGATGGTGGAGGCCCTCTTGGAAGGCTTACAGCCGTTTCAGACGGTGCAGGACACCTTAAATGTGATATTCAAAATAAAATAGTTGAATTGCCTTTAAACAGCAAGGGAAAGCTCGATGTGGGCGGTGCTGTCGGTACAAACGGAACTATTTCAGTAGTCAAGGATCTGGGACTTAAAGAACCTTATGTTGGTCTTAGCGAACTTGTAACGGGTGAAATTGCGGAAGATATAGTTAAGTACTACGCCGACAGCGAACAGATTCCGACTGTTTGCTCACTTGGTGTACTTGTTAATCCTGATCTTACCGTTAAAGCAGCAGGAGGATTTATAATTCAGCTTTTGCCTTTTACTCCTGAAAAAGACATTCAGATACTGGAAAAGAATGTTGCAACTTTTCCACACGTTTCAAAAATGATATGTGATGGTATGACAAGTGAAGATATTGCACTTTATGTTTTGCAGGGACTTGAACCTAATACTCTTGATGAGGGGGATGTTTCATATTTTTGTGATTGCAGCAGGGAAAGAACTGAAAGAATTATGATTTCACTTGGAAGAAAAGAACTTGAAAATCTTGCTGATGAACAGGAAAATACAGAAGTACAATGCCATTTTTGTGGCAAAAGATACAATTTTACATCAAAAGAGTTGAAAGAACTTGCTGAAAAAATAAAATAAAAATTTTTTTCAAAAAAGCCTTGACAAATGATTTTGTTTGTGATATAATATTAAACGTTGCAGGCGATACTAACAAAGAGAAATCTTAAAAAACGTTTGCAGCGTGACTATCCTGAATGGAAGCTTAGCTCAGCTGGGAGAGCATCTGCCTTACAAGCAGAGGGTCACAGGTTCGAGCCCTGTAGTTTCCACCAAGATAGTGGCCCGGTAGTTCAGCTGGTTAGAACGCTAGCCTGTCACGCTAGAGGTCGTGGGTTCGATTCCCATCCGGGTCGCCATTTGCGGATTTAGCTCATCTGGTAGAGCGCCACCTTGCCAAGGTGGAGGTAGCGAGTTCGAGCCTCGTAATCCGCTCCATATGCGGCGCTATAGCCAAGTGGTAAGGCGTGGGTCTGCAACACCCTGATCTCCAGTTCAAATCTGGATGGCGCCTCCAAGAGAACGCATAGGCGTTCTCTTTTTTTATAACCAGAAGAAAGGAGGATATATTATGTCGAAGTATCTCATCGATTATGAAAATGTTTATATTGAAGGTCTTGATGGACTTGAAAATCTTACTGAAGAAGATGAAGTATGTATATTTTACACGCAAAACAGATGCGGTATGACTTTTGACCTGCATAAAAGATTTCTGAAGAGCAGAGCTGCCATAAAATTACTGGAAGTATCTTCTGCTCCTCCGAAAAATCAGTTCAGTAAAGCAAGTCTTGGCAATTCAATAAAAAATGCACTTGATCTTCAGCTTACACTTTATCTTGGCTTTCTGCTTGCGTCAGACGGCTCAGAGGACATTTTTATAATAAGTAAGGATAATGATTTCGGACTTGACGTTCAATTCTGTTCTACATACCTTGGAGCGTGCGACAAGAAGGTTTATCTTTTCCAGACAATTCAGAAAGCACTTGACAAGGATATTGTTCCTGAAGAAAATGAAGAGGAACAAACTGAAATTGACGATTCAGAAGTTGACAAATCCGATATACCAGAAGATGACAGTTATTTTGATTATGCAGATGATGATGAAGAACAGGAAAAGATGTATCTTGTAAATCAGACAGAAACATCTCTTGCAATAGATGAACCTGTTTCTTCAACATTAATAAACACAGTTGTTAATTTGCTTGAAAATAACGGAATATCTGCTGATGATGCTGACTTTGTTAAGCAGATATGCTTATTTATTAAAACATCAGAAGATTTACTTGCACTTAACAACAACCTTGCGGCACTTTTCAGAGATGGTGAAAAAGTAAAGCAGGTTTACCACGTTTTAAAACCGCAGTTCACACTGCTTAAAAATTTCTAAGAAAATTTTTAAATAAAAAGAGGGATGTAACGAAAACATCCCTCTTTTTGTATTATTTTTATTATGTAAATTTTATTCTGCAAGTGTTTTTTCATCGCAAAGAGTTGCAGCAATAACCGCTTTTATTGTGTGCATTCTGTTTTCGGCTTCATCAAAAACGATTGACTTTTCGCTTTCAAAAACTTCATCAGTTACTTCCATTGCATCTCTTCCGAAACGTTCACCCATTTCTTTTCCGATAATTGTTTTGTGGTCGTGGAAAGCAGGGAGGCAATGCATAAATTTAACATCATCAGCGGCTTTGTTCATAAGTTCCATTGTTACCTGATATGGTGAAAGCTCGTTTATTCTTTCTTCCCATACTTCAACAGGTTCACCCATAGAAACCCATACGTCTGTATAAATTACATTTGCATTTTTAACAGCTTCATCAGGATTTTCAATGAATTTAAGTTCAGAACCTGTTTCGGCTGCTATTTTTTTACATTCATCAATAAGTTTCTGGTCAGGAAAATATTTTGCAGGTGCACAAGCTGTGAAATTCATTCCCATTTTAACACAACCTACCATAAGTGAATTGCCCATATTATATCTTGCATCACCCATATAAACAAAATTTATGCCTTTGAGTTTGCCGAAATGTTCCTTTATTGTGAGAAAATCGGCTATTATCTGAGTAGGGTGAGATTCATTTGTAAGACCATTCCATACAGGAACACCGGCATATTTTGCAAGTGATTCAACTATTTCCTGTCCGAAACCTCTGTATTCAATACCGTCGAACATTCTGCCAAGAACTCTCGCTGTGTCAGGAATACTTTCCTTTTTGCCTATCTG
>JALEJO010000009.1 GCA_022769365.1 Oscillospiraceae bacterium
GTATCCTTTTCGGATCGCCTTGGTATAATTCAAGCATTTTATTGAAAACAGCCACTTTTTTATCATTGTTCAATACAAAACACCGTCCTCTTACATATATAATATCAAGGTTATTATAGCATAAATATGTTTTTTTGTCAATTTTTTCAATTAGAAACTCAAAAATTCTCCTGAAATAAGAACTTTTTGAAATATGGTATATAAAATCTGACAGATGCATTTTTATTGATTTTCTTAACTTAAATAGTGAATAAAGCACTTGACTTTTTATGAAATTTTTGTTATAATAAATCAGAAAATAGTAGTTGTATTATTTGTTACATTTTAGCTATAAATTTTATACCATAGTCTTTTATATTTGTGAGTGATATACTAAAATTTTAATTTGGAAACTATCTTTTTGATTTTATATTTTTAATGTTATGAAAATAGAGATTTTTTTGTAAATCAAAAAATTGTATAAAATAATCAGAAATGTATAGACAAATGTTGCTTTATATGGTATAATATATATAAATATTTTTATTGATGTAAATTGTGAATTATTTAAGGTCAGGAGAAATTATATGGCTAAATATAAATATTCGGCAACAGATGCCGTTGGCAAAATTAATAAGGGTTTGATGGAAGCTGAAAATCCTGAAGATCTCAGAGAAAAATTAAGAAAAAATGATTTATTTATGGTTGATTGCAGTATTTCAATGAATACCGACTTAAATCTTGATTTTCTTATGCCAAGAAAGATGAAAGTAGAAGATTTAACTTCGTTTTGCCGTGAAATGTGCTCAATGCTTGGCTCAGGTGTAAATATGGTAAGAGCCTTGAATATCCTTGCAAAACAGGATTCAAAGCCTTATCTTAAAAAGTGTTATACAAAGCTTGCAACCGATATAAAACACGGTACAGCCCTTTCAGATGCTATGGCATCGCAGGGTTCTATGTTTCCTGAATTGCTTGTTGCAATGATAAGGGCAGGGGAGGCAAGTGGTAAAATCGACCAGACGTTTGAAAAAATGGGTGAACATTTTGATAAGTCGCATAAACTGAAATCGCAGATAAAAAGTGCTATGACTTATCCTATGGTTCTTCTTGTTCTTATCATAGTTGTTATAATCGCTTTGTTTACATTTGTTATGCCACAGTTTGGTTCAATGCTTGCAGAAACAAAAGTACCAAAAATAACAGTTATTATGATGGCTATAAGTGATTTTTGCGTTAAGAATTTTTTGTGGATACTTCTTGCAATTGCGGCACTTGTTATTATAGTAGTGTTTGTTTTCAGAATACCTGCTGTTAAGGTGTTCAAAGACAGATTTCTTGTAAAATGTCCGAAACTCGGACCTCTTATGAAGATAATTGTAACGGCTGACTTTGCAAGAACAATTGCATCACTTTATTCAAGTGGTATGACAATAGTAAATGCTATGCAGTGTTCAAAGGAAACAATTAATAACAGATATGTTCGTTCACAGTTTGCATCTGCTGTTAAGAGTATAAGGGCAGGTAAATCGCTTTCTCAGGCTATAAGAGATGTTGACGGATTTGATAAAAAACTTGCGGATACGATAGAAATAGGTGAAGAAACAGGTAAACTTGACGATATGCTTAATATGGCAGCAGATACATATGAATATGATTCACAGGCGGCTATAAAACGTCTGACAGGTATTCTTGAACCTCTTATGATTGTAATTATGGCGGGAGTTGTTGTTGTTGTTATGCTTTCAGTTCTTATGCCTATGTTTAATATGTATGGAAGCATTGATGAAAATTCAGAAGCAATATTCAGCTATTTATCACAAATATTATTTTGAAAGGAATAGAAAATTATGATTTCATCTGTTTATATAGGAAATGATATGCTGAAAGTTATGTATGGTCAGGCATCAGGTGGCAGAATACAGGTAAAAAAATGCATAACTTCTCCAATAGAAGAAGGTGTTATACTTAATGGTGTTTTGCTGAATCCCGGTGTGATTCAGTCAAAACTTGAAGAAATTTATAAATCAGAGGGACTTCCTAAAAAAAATGTTCATCTTGTTGTTGATGGAAGTTCTGTTTCTGTTAGGGTTATAAAAGCACCGCTTATGCAGCCTAAAAAGATGATGGGACTTATTCAGAGTGAATTTTCAGATATGAATACAACAGGTATGCTTATGGATTACTCTGTTATTAATCCTAAAAATGAAGAAGGTTCAGCAACTATTCTTGCTTCGGTTGTTCAGAAAGAATTTCTTGAAAGTTATGTTAATCTTTTCAGAGAAGCAAAAATAGAACTCGAATGTATTGATATTTCAATGAACTGTATTATGAAGCTTTGCAGAAGAATAAAGTCGCTTTCATCCACTACTTTTCTTATGATGGTTCTTGATCGTAATATGCTTATACAAACATTATTTGTAAATAATACTTTTAAAATGGTTAAAAGAACAAGAATATTTTCACAGGTTGGAACTGAAGAATTTGACAGAGAAATAATTAAAAATATTTCAAATATGATACAGTTCAACAGATCAGAAAAAACAGGTTCGGAGATATCATGTGTTTATTTATGCGGATTTCCACCTGAATATCGTGAAAAAATGCCGCTTATCATAGAAGACCTTGGAACAGACGCAGCAGTATTTCCGGTTATTTCAAATGAAATAACAATGCCTGGTGGTCAGCAACCAAATGACTGGGTATATAATCTTGGCAGTATGTTTTTCACAAAGTAGGAGGATTTGCATATATGGCTAATATGAAAAATAAAGACATAAATTTTTATTCACAATTTGGCGATCCGTCAAAAAGAAAAAATAAAATACAGCTTATGGTTCTTTCAGGTGCAGGAGTTGTTCTTATTGGTGCAGCTTGTACTTTTACATTACTTTTTACAAAAGATATGAATTTGCAGTCGAAAATAGATAATCTTACTGCACAAACACAAGATAAAACACTTCTTGATAAAATAAAATCGGCGGAAGATATGGACGCTGATTCTGTAAAAATGGAAGCAAAACTTAATGTTTATCTTGCAAATAATCAGCATATATCATATCAGAACAGAATAAAAGATATGGTAACTGATAATCTTCTTATGAGAATTATCGAATGTGAAAACAGTGAAGTTGAGGTTCAGAGTTTTTCATATTCGGACCAGCTTGTTACTCTTTCTATAACATCTAAAAATGAAAATGAAGCAGCAAGTTATGTTATGCGACTTCGTGAAACAGGTGTTTTTGAATGGGTTGAATACAATGGTTTTGCAGGTTCTGAAGGTGAATATAATTATAATATAACTGCTTTGTTTGAAGCTGAAGAAGAAACAGGAGATGTTACAAATGGCTGAAAATAATGAAAAGAAGAAAAGTAAAGTAAATAAAAAACAGATGTATCTCCTTATGGGTGTTTTAGTTCTTCTTCTGATTATACTTTTTGTTATGTTTGTAATAAGACCTATGCTTGAAAGTATATCAGAAAAAGAATCACAGGTTCAGACTCTTAGTGATGAATATGACGGACTTGTTCTGAAAAGTCAGAAATATGCTGCAAGTCTTTCAAAATATAACACAACAAAAAGTAAATTTTTAAATCAGACAGATGAACTTTTTGACCTTATGTATAGTGATGATGCGGATAAAAACGTTCTGACTCCAAGAGTAAAACAGCTTGGATTTACTGTAAACAGTGTTGATATTTCAGACCTTAATGTTTTTATGATTGATTCACAGGGAACTGTTTCAACAGATACAATAACATATAAAGAAGCAATAGAACAAAGCGATGTTGTTCCGCAGGACGAAACAGAAGCAGAAACTGCTCCGCTTGCAACAGAAGCAGAAAGTTCTGATGGTGTAACTTATGGTGAAGCATCTGAAAATCTTGCAGGAAATGATGCAATTGCAGAAACTGAAAACGTCATAACAAACACAGGTGAATATTATTATAGCCTTACATATTCGCTTACAGGAAAATATCCTGATATTGTAAAGCTTGTAAAAGAAATATCATCAGATGTGGCAATGAGTGTTGAAAGTCTTACTTTCCAAAGTGTTTCAGATGATAATACTAAAATAGAAGGCGATTATTCAGTTACAATAGTTATAAATCTTTATATGTATGAAGATCCTACAACAGGTATAAATGACCCTGTTGATGAGGAAACAACATCAGAAGAAACAGAGGGTTCATCAGAAATCACAGGGGAAGCGTGATATTTATGGGCTTTATAAAAGAGAAAAATAAAAAGGGTGTGGCTATTATATGGGCACTTGTTGCAATGCTTGTTATTGTACTTGTTGTAACGGGAATTCTTATGATGGCACAGGTTTTTAATAAAAGAGAAAATACAGCGGTTTTGGAAACACAGGCTGATTATTATGCAAGGTCGGGAATTAATATCATTTCAAGTCAGATAACATCAGGTGAACTTGACTCTATGCTTAATGATGGAAGCAGTACAGATATAAACCTTGTTGTTGAAATAACAGATGGCAGTGAAAAAATTCCTGTTTCAATAAAAATAGAAAGAAAGCTCGCGTCTTATCAGCTTAACATTCAGGCAACGTATACAAAGGGAAATATTGAAGCAAATGTATATGGAAGAATGGTAAAAAAAGCTGATAAATGGGACTTTGATGGCTTCTATGTCAAATAAACACAATTTTGAGAGGTGTTGATGTTTATGTTTATGAGAAAATTCAGAAAAAATTTCAAAGGCGATTCGCTTATTGAAGTTATAACTGCGTTCGCAATTGTTTCAATTGTCGGACTCATAACCGTTTCAGGCGTTGTTACCTCCGGAAGAATTAAGGTTCAGACAAATCATATTAAAAATGCAAGCTACATAGCGGATGAAGCTTTGCAGGAACAGTCTATGTATGAAAATATGGCGTCTGACTCTGTTAAAATATATAATGCTGCGGATTATAATATTTCAACAAAATCTGCAAATACAGGCAGCAGTCCTATTCTTACAAAATCAGCTTCAAAATTTTCTGCCTCAGGCACAGACGGTGACAGAACTCAGGGATATAAATATTATAAAATGGGGGTTACAGGAAATACTCCTAGTGATGATGATGGTTCATCAGGAGGTAAAGGTAACTTCGGTATGTCAGGACAGTGGTTTGTAAGATTTTATCTTGATCCTACTGTTATATTGCCCGACAGGTTTTATGTTGAACTTAGATTATCCGGTGGTTTGCCGGGTGCATCAGGTACAATTGACGCACAAAAGACCCAATGTACAGCAGGTGGTGTCGGATATTTTAATGATCAATCAGGAAACAATAAGAGTGTAGGTTGGTTCTATGGTACTAATAGTGGTGAGTACATAAGAACAGGCGGTGAAGGTCTTTCAATAATAGATAGTGACAGAAATATTTCAAAGTATACAGACGGACGAAGTGTTTCATTTGATAGTGATGGAAATCTTTCTTTTGCCTGGAAATATGATAAAACACCAACTGAAAATATGAAAAATAACAGCATAAATGCATTTACAGATTTTCAGATATTTGATGTTGCATTTTATTGGTCATCGCTCACAGCTTACAATATTAGTTTGCATATTGTTAATGCTGACACTGGTAATGAATGTTATGCTTCAGATGGTTCATCTGTTATGGACAGATTTACCGTTTATGCCCGTGATTTTGGTGTTGGTATTGCAAGTGGTGTATATGACCATACAAAAGATACAACAAAAAATTGGTTTACACCATGGGGAAAGAATCCATATGGTTTTACAAGTAATGATATTCAATGCAGCTACCAAGATGCAAGTGGTAATTGGAAATTATACAAAGATGCAGATGGAAAAACTATACCAAATTTTACTGATACAGCAAAATATCAAATGGGAAAACAGGAAAATGGACATAATGCAATATATAACTTTGATAATATAGATTATATATACCAATGGACAAAAGGGCATAGTGGTGCTGAATCAACTGAAAATTGGGAAGAAAGCTTCTCAAATGTCAATAAAAGATATATGCTTTCTCTTGGCGAATTTGGAACAAATAAGGGAGAAAATGCATTTGCTGACGGCACAACAAAATTTAAAGAATATATAAGATTAAATGCTGAACAATACTACAAAGACTTTATAAATTGGCAGACATCCATGGGATTTAGTACAAATTTTGAAAACATGTCTGATGGTGATGAAAATAAATTTTACTATACTTATTGGGTTTACTATGTTCTTGAAATTGAAAAAATAAGAACTTCACCTAATGCAGCTTTAGGAGATGCTTCTGAAACACAAATACCTACAGGAATTAATTCATATTATGACTACACTTTCAGAACATTTGATGATAATGGAACTTGCAGTGATGAAATTGCAAAAGTTTTCTATTGGTATAAGTATGACCAGAATTTTTATAGTACATCAAGCAAATTTTTAAATGAAAAATCTATTAATTTTTCTCAAGTCAGAAAAGAAACATCTGAACTTAACAGATATATTGATATACTTTCTATGTATTATTATACAGATGTTTTAAATAAGGTGTACAATAAACCATATGGAAGCAGTTTTTCTGATTTTACATCTTTATATAAACAAATACAAATAGACAATGTTGATTCATCTACAAAACAGGCTTATAAAGATGTCTACAACTATTTTTATAACGGAGAAAATCAAATTCAACAAAGAATCACAAACTACAATAGCTTTGTAAATGATACATATACAGCTGAACAGAAAACGCATTTACAGAATGCTTTTGACACAATTAAATCAATGGTTGAATCAGACGCAGTTAAATATGCAAATGCAAAGTGTTCAGAAGATTATCTTGTAAAAGAAATGATAATATACGTGTATAATCCTTCAAAGTATAACGAAATAAGCGAGCAACTTAAATCTTCACAGCAAGGAATTGATATGACATTAAACACAAGATTTGATACACAAGTTTATAAAGATAATTTCCCTGATAAATGGAACGCTTATTCACAAAGTGTATTAGATAGTCAATAATCCCCAAGAGGTGACCAATATGAAAAAAACAAAAAATTTAAAAGGATTTACTCTTGTTGAAGAGGTAGTCAGTTTATTTATTTTATCAATATTGATACTGGTTGCCTCGGGTATGATGATTGCGGCAATGAGAGTTTATTCTGTCAATGTAAAAACGCAGTCCGCACAAAATAAAGGGCAGTATGTTTATGATCTGCTTGATGATAAGCTTACATATGCTTCGGGCATACAGTATCAAAAAATAGGTGAAACCGAAACACTTAATCCGCAGAATGAAACTTATTTCAAAGGCGGAGAGATGAAAAAAATATTTGAAGATAATGAAGTATGTCAGAATATAACTGTTGATAAAAACGGAATTACAAACAGTTTCAATAATAAAAAAATTGAATTCGGACAGTATAATGTTGATGTTTCGCTTGAACTTGAAACTCAGACGACAACTGCCGCATCTGCTTCAGCTGATAATTCAATGAATGATGAGGCACTTTTCAATCT
>JALEJO010000034.1 GCA_022769365.1 Oscillospiraceae bacterium
AATAAATAATATTATAGCATTTGAATTAAATATAATCAAGTTTGTTGATGTTATTTTTTGTGATAATAAAATGAAATTTGAAAATAGTGTAGAATACTTTTGATTTTTAATACTATTTTTCAAAAAATTATATTTATGCAAAAAATATTGACTTTTATAAATACTTTTGTTATAATTAGAAATGTGGCAGGAAAATACTGCATTTGTATTATATATTTGAAATGTCACACATACTATTTAATTAAAATATAAAACGAGAGGTACTTAATAATGGGACTTATAAAAGCAGCAGTTGGTTCAGTCGGCGGTTCTCTTGCTGATTCATGGCTTGAGTATATAAAAGCGGATAATATGGACGACCACACAGTCGTTACGAAAGGTGTTCAGGTTTCTGATAAAAGAAGCAGCAACAAAAGAGGTACAAAAAACATCATTTCAAACGGTTCAAAAATAGAAGTAGGACCAAATCAGATGATGATTTTGATGGACAGCGGAAAAATTATGGATTATACCGCTGAACAGGGAAGATATGAAGTTTATCTTTCATCTGCACCGAGTCTTTTTAACGGACAGCTTAAAGATAGTATAAAAGATACTTTCAACAGATTTAAATTCGGTGGTCAGCCGTCATCAAGTCAGGAAGTTTATTTTGTTAACCTTCAAGAAATAAAGGGAATAAAGTTTGGTACAAGAAATGCACTTCAGTATTTCGATAACTTCTATAATTCGGAACTTTTTCTCCGCTGTCACGGTCAGTATTCAGTAAAAATAACAGACCCGCTTAAATTCTTTATGGAAGCAATTCCAAGAAATGCACAAAGGGTTCAGATGGAAGACATCAACGAACAGTTTAATTCTGAATTTTTAACTGCACTTCAGGCAGCGATTGGTCAGATGTCGGTTGATGGCGTAAGAATTTCAA
Source organism: Oscillospiraceae bacterium (assembly GCA_022769365.1). Taxonomy (GTDB): domain Bacteria; phylum Bacillota; class Clostridia; order Oscillospirales; family Ruminococcaceae; genus Ruminococcus_C. The sequence continues at coordinate 923 of JALEJO010000034.1, forward strand.
GCCTTCCTTCAAAAGGAATGGAACTTGCAAAATATTTAAGCACAATTCTTGATGAGGACTGGAACAACGCAAGAGGTCTTGAAATTGCATCAGTAGGTATAAGTTCTATAAGCTATGATGATGAAAGCAAAGAACTTATAAATATGAGAAACAGAGGTGCAATGCTTTCAGACCCTACAATAAGAGAAGGCTATGTTCAGGGAAATATTGCTGAAGGAATGAAAGCGGCTGGTTCAAATGCAAACGGTTCAATGTCAGGATTTATGGGCGTTGGTATGGGTATGCAGGCAGGAGGCGGATTTATGCAGGCGGCTTCAGCAACAAATGCAGCCCAGATGCAGCAGCAGGCAGCACAGCAAGCGGCAGCGGCTCAGCAGGCAACTGCGGCAAATACATGGAAATGTGAATGCGGAAATGAGAATACTGGCAAATTCTGTGCAAATTGCGGAAAGCCAAAGCCTGTTGCAAATACATGGACTTGTTCGTGTGGAAATGTAAACAGCGGTAATTTCTGTGCAGAATGCGGCAAGCCAAGACCTGTTTCAGATGAATGGACCTGTTCATGTGGAAGTGTAAACAAAGGCAAATTTTGTGCAAACTGCGGAAAACCAAGAAGCTGATAATAAGTGATTAGTATTCAGTGGTCAGGTTTTGACTGATCACTGTATTTTACAAGGAGAATTTTTACATATGGATGATGTAAAACAGTATAAATGCCCGTATTGTGCGGCAGAACTTAAATATTCGGCTGATAAGCATCTTTTCGCCTGCGAATACTGCTTAAGTGAATTTACGGAAGAAGATTTAAAAAAGTTCGACAAAAAAAATGAACCTGATGAAAAAAATGAAGCCGATAAGGCTGAATTTGAAAACGGCACAAATCTTTATTCCTGCCCGAGTTGCGGAGCTGAAATAATATCTGATGCAAATACTGCGGCAACATTCTGCTATTACTGCCATAATCCTGTTATTTTAAAGGGAAGTGTAAGCGGTGAATACAGACCTTCAAAGGTACTTCCTTTTGAATTTGGCAAAGAAAAGGCAGATGAAATATTTAATAACTGGGCAAAGAAAAAATGGTTTGTTCCAAAATCTTTTGTTTCAGACAAACAGATTGAAAAAATAACAGGTCTTTATGTTCCTTTTTGGGTTGCAGATTCAGATACAACCGCACATTTTGACGGTATCGGCAAAAAAATAAGAACGTGGACATCAGGCGATTACAGATACACTGAAACATCAGAATTCAGTGTTGTTCGTGATGCTGAAATAAAGTATAATGGTATTCCTGCCGATGGTTCAAAAAAAATAGAAGATGAACTTATGGAAGCGATAGAACCTTTTGACTATTCAAAGACAAAAGATTTTTCAATGGCTTATTTAAGTGGATTTTTAGCTGATAAATATGATGTTGATAAAACACAGGTTTTCCCTAATATAAAAGAAAGAATAGAAAGCAACAACAAAGTTGTTTTGAATAATACTATGTTTTACGACTCGATGTCAATGCCGAAATACAGCACAAATATCAGAGATGTAAAATGGAATTATATGATGCTTCCTGTCTGGTTTATGACTTATAAATATAAAGGCGAAACCCTTGAATATGCAATAAATGGTCAGTCGGGAAAAATAGCCGGCAGACTTCCTCTTGCTAAGTCTAAACTTTTAACATTATGCGGAATAATAGGCATTATTGTTATGATATTAGTTCTTATAGGAGGATATATCATATGGTAAAAAAATTTTTATGCGGGCTTTTTGCGTCAATAATAGCAATTTCTTCGTTTGCTTTTGTTCCGTCTGAAATATCAGCAAGTGCGGAAGAGTCAGATGGCGGACCGTATTATTATTTCTATGATGAAGCAGAGAAACTTTCATCTGATGAATTTGAAAATCTTGATAACCTTATAAGCGAAACATCATCTTTGCTCGGATTTAATGTTGCTGTTTACATAGGCGGTGAAACAAGAAGCAATTCCGAAACAGAAACTTTTGTAAAAGATACAGCAATAGATATGTTCGGCTATCAATCCGACACAGTTTTTTACTATATAGACTGTGAGGGTAACAGTGAAGCATATGACTATATGTATGTTTTGGGTGATGCACAGCTTTATTATACAGATAAAGACAATGGTGCAGATGATGCAAAAGGTTATGACTGCCGTATCGATTTTATCACACACGACAATATAAAATACCTTACAAAAGGCGATGAAGACCTTAATGGTGCAATAACAAATTTTTGTAATAATCTTATTTTCTATAAAAGTAAGGGAATGGTAGAAGGTGCATGGTACTATGATAAAGTAGACGGCACTTATCATAAAGCAGTTGCAGATTCACAAGATGATTCAGATATAGAAGTTTCAACAAGTAAACCTCTTAACGTAAAATATGTGCTTATAACTCTTCTTATTGCGGTTGTTGCTGCAATAATTGTAGGGGGAATCGTTTATGCGATTGTTGTTGAACATTATAAATTTAAGTCAACACCTTCAGCGGCAATATATGCATCTAAAGATAATACAAAAATTATAAATCAACAGGATATGTTTATAAGAAAATATACAACAAAAACCAAAATCGAACGCAGTTCAGGCGGCGGTGAAGGTGGCGGCGGCGGAAGCCACAGTGGTGGTGGAAGCGGCGGCGGATGCAGTCGATAAAACACCTGATAAATAAAAAAGTTCCCATTTAAGGGAACTTTTTTTGTATTATGATTTATTACTTATAAATAGAAATCAATTTTCAGATTTAAGCCTCTCCTTTTAAGGAGAGGTGGGCGGCATAGCCGCTCGGAGAGGTTAATTTGATTAAAAATTTTAAGTAAAATTATGATAAAAGTATCTTGGTATTGACCTCTCAGTCAGCATACGCTGACAGCTCTCCTTAAAAGGAGAGCCTTATTTCATATATTTTTAATTGCTTTATTACTTCTTTGTTATTGTGAGTTTGCAGTCAATTTTTTCACCGGAAGTGAAACCATCTTTTGAACAGAAACAGTATACCCACTGACCTTTTTTCAAATCAAGAGTAACAGGAGTTTTTCCTTTTGAATCATTTGCCTGCTTTATATAACGTGTTCCGTCTTCCCACTGTTCATCAAGAACATATATATCCCAATATGTTTCTGCATCTGAAACAGGGTCTGTAAATTCATATGTGCCGTCTTCTTTTACTTCGTATTCATATGTCTGAGTGTTGTCTTCGCAGGTTGCAACAACTTCGCCATCTGATTCTGAATCAGAGTCAGTTTCTTCAGCTGCCTTTGTTTCACCGTTTTCATCTGTTTCAGCATCTGAATTATCGTTGCTTGTTGTCTGGTCTGATGCAAGTGCGGTTTTTGCATAAGATGAAAGTGTATTTTCAAAAACAGCAAGATCTACATTTTCTTCTGAAAGTGCAAAATATCTCTTGTTCCCGTCTTTATCAACGGCTGACCATTCAGCAACATATTTATTGTCACTTTCCTGAATATCTATGTCAAGATCATAATCTGAAATTTTGTAGCTTTCAGCATTTTCTGTTCCTGTTATTCCTGAAAGGTTGTCCGATTCTTTGTCTGATATAACAAGAACAGCGTTATTTCCGTCGTGGTTATAAGTAATCTGTGCAGCATCACCGTTTACAATGTTGTATGAAACAGGCTTATATGCATCAGAATCTATTGCATAAGTTGTATATCCCAAAGCATCATTGACAGCGTCAAGAGAGTCATATGTGTCTGAACCTGTATTGCTGTCGCTTGATGTTTCTGATTCAGCAGATGATGAGTCAACTGTTTCAGAGGCTGATGTTGGAGTTACTTCTGTTGTTGTTGAAATCTGGTCGCAGCCTGCCATAACAGATGTAAAAGCGACGCAGGCAATTGCAATTGCTATAAATTTTCTGTTTTTCATATTATATCTCCTTTATTTCTTTAACTTTCTTATTGTTTTCTTGCTATCTTATATTCATCACCTGAACGAAAATAAGGACACTCCTTATATTTTCCCTCAACAAAGCGGCAGTATTCATCTTCGTCAAGGTCAATATCGCATACATAACATTCATAATCTTCGTCATATGAATAAAAGCAGCATTCTTCACATATTGAACCGCCGTTCATAAGCTGAAACGCCTCCTTTGATGATATTCAAGCTACATTATAACACAACGGGTTGAAATTGTCAAATAAAACATAATCTTAAAAATTCAAATCGTCATAACATACAAATTTTTATTAATTAAATGCTGAAATTCGGGATTATTTTTTATAAAAAAAATCTCCCTTCTAAATTTAAAAGGGAGATTTTTCAAGTGTTTTACTTAGTATAAACTGCTGTAATTGCACCGATAAATTGTTTGTGCATAGGATTCGTGTCGCTGTACCATTTGGATTTTGCTTCAGTATCGCAGAAAGCGTTTTCATCAAGCATAGCTGAATACTGTTTTTTGCATACTAAAACAAGTTTAGCTTCTTCAAATGCCGTTACACCGTCTATATTTATCGGAGTAAGTCCTGTTTCTTTGGCTTTATCATAGTCACGTCCTGATTTTGTTCCACAGAAAGTGAGTGCAGGTTTATATTTTTCATCAAAGAAACAAAGTGTAAATGTATCATTTTCTTCCATAAAAGGCAATGTATATCTGTTTGTGCGGACAAAACAGCATACAGAAGGTGAACCCCACATAACGCCGACGTGTCCCCATGAAACAGTCATAGTGTTGTATTTTTCAACAGGGCCGCTTGTAAGTAATGCCCATTCATCGCCTATAAGAGAAAACGGATTGAATTTAAGTTCCTTAATATCAATTTTTTTAAACTGCATAAAAATCTTTCCTTTCAATTGCTTATTAACGGTAAATCTATTACCAATATCATTTTATCATATATGAGATAAAATTTCAAGTGATTTATGCAATTTTAGTAATTAGGAATGAGGAATTGTGGTGTCGCCTTTGGCGACAATTTAAAAATCTCTCAGTCAGCTAAAGCAGACTGCTCTCCATAAAAGGCGAGCCTTATATTCGAGATACTCTAAAATTTTACGGGAGTAATTGGATATGTAGATATTTACGCTCTTCTGATTGAATTTTTATGCTGTAAGCGGAGTTTATCCGTTATAAGTGCGATAAATTCCGAATTAGTCGGTTTTCCTTTACAGGTATTGACTGTATAGCCGAAAAATGAATTTAAAGTGTCGAGATTACCTCTGTCCCATGCAATTTCAATTGCGTGTCTGATTGCTCTTTCAACTCTTGATGACGTTGTTGAAAACTCTTTTGCAACATAAGGATAAAGAAGTTTTGTTACACTTTCAAGAAGTTCCGTATTTTCGATTGATGCTAAAATAGCCGTTCTGAGGTAGTGATAACCTTTTATATGAGCAGGGACACCAAGTTGATGTATAACGTCTGTAACGGTTATTTCAAGGTTGTTGTCGGGTGTGATACTGCTTTCTCTGTCTCCTTTTGTAAGAAGCAGTATTCTTGAACCAAGCATATCAATATCAAATGGTTTAAGCATAAAATATGCTGCACCGTTTTCCATTACTTGTCTTTCTATGAATGGATTATCGTATGCTGATGTGATTATGAATGCGGGCTGTTTGGCTGAATTTTCTTTTACTTTTTTCATCAGCTCAATTGCATCCATCGACGGAAGTATTGCATCTACAATTACAACATCAGGTGCATCTGTACATATCGAATCATAGATTGTTTTGCCGTCTTTTTTTCTTGTGATAACGTAAAGTCCGAGATTTCTCAGACTGCTTGCACAGGCAATGCCATATTCAACAGAGTCATCGCCTATTAGAACTTTTATTTTACTTTCCATAGTTCTGCCTCCTTTGTTCTGCATATATATATTAACACAGTTAAAAACAGACATCAACAGAAAGTTTTGTAAAATAAAGTCGCAGAATAGGCTTTTTTATCATATAAAGTGATATGCCGACAAAATGTTTTAAAAATATACAACATTCTTTTTTATACCCAAATTTTTTTAAATTATGTTATTTTATGTTCTCAGACATTCGCTTGTATAAATCAACCTGAAAGTGCAAAAATATAATACATAAATTAAAAAGAAGGTGAGGATAAAATGAAAAAAACTGCAAAAGCGATATTTACAGCCTTTTCATCTGCAATGGCAGCATTATATTTTATTATATGTTATTATAGCGTGAAAATGCCTGATAAATGGTATAATGAGAGTGGAAAAAATTTCAAAATAGATACTTTTCTGCCTATTCAAGTTGAAAATAAATCATATGATACGGAAAGTACATTTGAAAATAATAATAATTTGTCATCAGATGCCGAAATGAAATTATTTGGAGTAATACCAATAAAAAGCATAAATATAAACGAAACAGGAGAAAAATATCTTGTTCCGGGCGGTGAACTGTATGGACTTAAAATTCATATAGATGGTGCGGTTGTAACGGGTATGGGTAATGTGGAATCATCGTCAGGGAATATTTGTCCTGCCGAAAAAGGAAACATTCAGACAGGCGATATAATAAAAACAATTTCAGGCAAAAGCATAAAGTCTTCTGAAGATATAGAAAATATTTTATCTGTGTCTGAGGGAGAACCTGTTTCAGTATGTGCTGAAAGAAACGGTGAAGAATATACAACTTCAATAACACCTGTTTTTTCAGAAAGCACGAATCGGTATGAAATAGGTATGTGGGTACGTGACAGCACCGCAGGAATAGGCACAGTAACTTTTTACGATACAGAAAACAACATCTTCGGAAGTCTTGGACATCCTGTCTGCGACAGCGATACAGGGACTTTTATCCCGTTTGGCGAATGTGAAACAGCAGGAGTAAAAATAAAAGGTATAGAAAAGGGTTCACCGGGTAAGGCAGGTGCAATAAAGGCTGAATTTACCGATGAAGAGGGGATAGGCTTAATAAGCGGCAACACCGATTGCGGTGTGTATGGAAGTATAAATATAAAATATTTGCCGCAAAAAGAAAAACTCCCGCTTGGCTACAAGAAGGAGATTCATACGGGCAAGGCCTATATATATTGTTCAGTTGATGAAAATACGGCTGAAAAATATGATATTGAAATAAAAAAGATAAATTATAATTCTAAAGAAAAAACAAAAGATATGGTTATAAAAGTAACCGACAGCCGTTTACTTGAAAAAACGGGTGGAATAGTATGCGGAATGAGCGGAAGTCCTGTCATTCAAGATGATAAAATAATAGGTGCGGTTACGCACGTATTCGTTAAAAATTCATCGGAAGGTTATGCTGTATTCTGCGAAAATATGCTTAAAGAAATAAAAAAATAAAAGGAGGGTCAAACCCTCCTTAAATAATTATCTTCTTTAATTATCTGTTGTCGTCGCTGAAACCGCTGCTAACGAGATCAACAAGTGCATTTACTGCTGCCTGTTCATCTGAACCATCAGCTATAACCTTGATTTCTGTACCGCCAACAATACCGAGTGAAAGAATACCAAGAAGGCTCTTAGCATTAACTCTGCGTTCTTCCTTTTCAATCCAGATTGATGACTTGAATTCATTTGCTTTCTGAATAAAGAAAGTTGCTGGTCTTGCGTGAAGACCTACTTTATTCTGAACCATTACATCTTTTACAAACATAATTAACTCTCCAATCGTAAATTTTTCTGCCTGTGAGTCAGGTCACACAGCAGAAAAGATATAAATTTTATTTTGTTTTGCTTTTGGTGTTCTGCTGATATAATTATTATACCTACTTTTGCAAAATCAGTCAACAGCTTTTTTATGAAAATTCTGGAATACATCAAAATTTTCTACGCCTGCGTGAATATTAAAAAGCAATTTAAATTAAAATTTGTCAGGTATTGACAAAAATCAATCAATCGACACGACGTTTGTTATGAACAAAAAATGTGAAAAATAGCCTTATTTATTAAAATTATGTCAATTGTCGGATTTCTTTAAAAAATCATTAAATAAGTCGGGTCTGCGTTCTTTTGTTAATTTTATACTTTCGGAAGTTCTCCATTCACTTATGTTTTTATGGTGTCCCGATAATAAAACAGCAGGAACTTTTTTGTCGTGCCACGTTTCAGGTCTTGTATAATGCGGATATTCAAGCAAACCTGAATAATGACTTTCGTCCTGAAAACATTCAGCATCAGCAAGAACTCCATCGCACATTCTTGAAACAGCATCTGCAAGTACGACGGCAGGAAGTTCTCCGCCTGTTAAAACATAATCGCCTATTGAAATTTCTTCGTCAACAATTTCATCTATTATACGCTGATCCACACCCTCATAATGCCCACAAATTATCAGAATATTCTCACGCTTTGAAAGTTCTATTGCCTTCTGCTGGTTGAATACAGTGCCTTTAGGTGTCATATAGATAACATAAGGCTTAACACCAAAATCCTCGCATACGGCTTCGTAGCACCTGTAAATAGGCTCTGCCTGCATTACCATACCATGGCCTCCGCCATATGGTTCATCATCAACACGTCTGTGCTTGTCCTGAGAATAATCACGTATATTGCGGCAGTGCATTTCAACAGCACCTTTTTTTCTTGCACGTCCTATTATACTTTCTGATAAAACAGCTTCGCACATTTCAGGAAAAAGAGTTGCAATTTCAATTCTGAGCATCAAAAAGACCCTCCATAGGAGAAATAAGAAGTACACCGTTTTCTATGTCTGTTTTAACTATAACCTGTGGAATTGCAGGAATCCAGACAGAAACACCGTCTTTTTTTACTTCGTATATATCATTTGCACCAGTTCTCTGAATATCATTTAAAATTCCGTATTCAAAATCTGTGTCAGCGTCAACAACACGCAAACCAATTAAATCTTCAAAGAAGTATGTTCCTTCAGGCAGTTCAAGCTGATCACGTGTTATATAAAGAACAGTGTCACGCATTTTCTGAGCCTGTTCAACTGTGTCAATTCCTTCAAGGTGCAGAAGGACAACATTTTTCTGTATTTTAGAAGATTTTACTTCAAATTCTTTTTTATCTTTTCCAAGATAAAAAACATCAAATTCACAGAAAAGTTCAGGACTGTCACACCATGAAACAACCCTCATATCGCCTTTTAAACCGTGAGTTGAAACTATTTTACCTGCTTCAAGGTAGTTACTTTTTTCTTTCATTTTTGAAATCTCCTTTTTTAATTTTCTTCGGAAATATCACCGTTTCTGTATGCTTTAAGCAGTTTTTCAAGGTCTGCTATCTGTTCGCTGAGTTCATTTCCCAAATCAGTATCAGCGATATTTACTCTTTCAGGCATTATTTCAACATCACTTACAACAGGCGATTTTTGCCTTACTCCGGGGATAAAAGGAGTATGTTCCGCAAGCTGTAATGCGTGAGATGAATATATAAGAGTATAGCCTGCAATTCCTGTTTTTGACTGATACGCTTTTGAAATTCCGCCATCAATAACAAAAACTTTTCCGTCAGCTTTAACAGGACTTTCACCATCTTTTATTTTAACAGGAACATGACCGTTTATAATATGTCCTTTTTTTCGGCTTATTCCGAATTCATCGAAAATTCGCATAAAAATTTCGTGATTGTCGTAAAGTCTGAAATATGGATTATAAACCTCTTTTATAAGTGAAGTATCATCTATGAAATATTTTTCAAAAAATGCCATTTTATTTTTTCCGTAAAGAGGTGACTTGCTTCCGCACCACAGATACCACATAAAATCATTTGCATTTTTTCTTTCGGAAGTGTTTCTTTTTGAATAGTATGAACGGCAAGCCATATCATTGCAGGCATCAAGAAGTGCTTTGCCCGAAACCTCTTCTTTGCCGATTTTCAGGGATAAAAAGTTTCCGTTTTCGTCCATTGGAATGCAGCCATGAAACATAAGATTTTCGTTGCATACTTTATACATACTTCCGCACGAATAAATAAATTTAATATGTTTCTGCAATATTGAACTGTGTCTGAATGAAATTTCAAGAACGTCCATAAGTTCTTTTTCATCTTCAGAAAGTTCAGCAGGGAAGTCAGGGTCAATTGTTGGGAAATAATCATCGTTTAAATCATATGTTTTTCCATCAATTGTAACTTTTTTATTTCTGAAATCAACTGAAGGCAAAATATTTCTGTGATCCATTTCATATTCAGGATGACGTGAAATAAGTTGACTTTCAAGTTTAAGCTGAATAATTGTTATGGCTTTATGCATTCTTGCAGTTGAATTTGCATCAACATTATCATAAATATTTGCGTCAAGCATATGCGGCTTGAATTTTTCGCATTTGTCATTTTTATAATATTTATCTGCAAAAACCGATAAAGCACGAAGATTTATTCCATAGCCGTCCTCAAGCAGGTCAAAACAGTTATAACTTAGTGCGATTCTTATAACATTTGCAATAAGCGCCTTATTTCCGGCGGCAGCGCCCATCCACGAAACATCGTGATTGCCCCATTGAATGTCAACTGAACCGAATTTTATAAGTTCATCAATTATTATGTCAGGTCTTGGACCTCTGTCGAAAATATCCCCTATAATATGTAGAAAATCAATCGAAAGACGCTGAATAAGATAACAAAGCGAAATTATGAAATCTTCTGCTGTTTTTGTACGCAAAATAGAACGTATGATTTCATCATAGTAAAAATCCTTGTTTATGTCATCGGTAACATTAAGAAGTTCATCTATAATATAGGCATATTCAGGCGGCATCTGTTTTCTTACTCTTGAACGGGTGTATTTTGCAGAAATACAATTGCATACCTGAATAAGGCGATAAATGGTAACTTTTTTCCAGTCATCATTCATATTGCCTTTTTCTGTTTCTTTTTTTATTGTCTGTTCAGGATAATAAATAAGAAAAGCAAGCGATTCTCTTTCTTTTGTTGAAAGACTTTTCCCGAAAACAAGGTTTATTTTTGATAAAATCATTCCTGAGGCACTTTTTAAAAGATGAAGAAAAGAAATATATTCTCCATGAAGGTCGCTGAAAAAATATTCAGTGCCTTTAGGAAGGCTTTTTATTGCGTTAAGATTTATTATTTCACTTGCAACGGCTTTTGAGTTAGGATATTTTTGTGCAAGAAGTTTAAGATATTTGTCGGGCATAATACACCTCTTTAGATTACAAAAACAGGGGGTATTAACCCCCTTTGAAAAAATTTAACTATTCAATTTCGACTGCAACCTTTGTGTTGCTCTTTGCAGCACAGGCACGCATAAGAGTACGAACTGCCTTTGCAATTTTACCCTGCTTGCCGATTACTCGTCCCATATCATTCGGACCAACATGAAGATGGAAAACGATAACGCCTTCTTCGTTTGGTTCGTCTTCTTTGATTTCAATAGCTGCCTTATCATCAACAAGACCTGCTACGATAGAATATAAAAGTTCTTTCATTGTGAAATCCTCCTAAATATAAATCTTATAAATAACTGTCTAAGAGCATTTCAGAAATGATTCTGAAAAATTAAAGAATGCCTTCCTTCTTTAAAAGAGCCTTAACAGTATCTGTTGGCTGAGCACCGTTGCCAATCCATTTCTTAATAGCTTCAGCATCAAGGTTAACAGCTGCCGGATCCTTAGTTGGGTCAAATGTACCAACCTGATCGATGAATCTGCCGTCTCTTGGTGATCTGCTGTCTGCAACTACTACACGATAGAAAGGAGCCTTCTTAGCACCCATTCTCTTTAATCTGATTTTAACTGCCATTTTATTTTCCTCCAAATTAATTGTTTTTATTTATATCAATGCAAAATTTTGCATGATTTCAAAAGTTATTTGAGTTTGGATAAGTCCATATCTTTAAGAGCCGACATATCCATACCAGCGAGCATTTTTTGTGTTCGTCTGTCTATTTTTCTGCCTTTGCCTTTTGCATTTTTGCCCTTGATGCCCATTTTTTTCATCATTTTCTGCATCTGTTCAAACTGCTTTAAAAGACGGTTGACATCTTCAACTTTAGTACCACTTCCGGCTGCAATACGTCTTTTTCTTTTCGGGTTGATAATGGAAGGCTTTTCACGTTCTTTTTTAGTCATTGACTGAATCATAGCTTCAATTCTTGTGAACTGCTTTTCATCCACGTCAACATCTTTAAGTTTATTGCCTACACCTGGAATCATTGAAATAATAGACTTGATTGAACCCATTTTCTGAATCTGACGAAGCTGATCAAGAAGGTCATTCATATCAAATTTATTTTCTTCAAGACGTTTTGCCATTTTAGCGGCTTCTTTTTCATCGATTGTTGTTTCAGCTTTTTCAATGAGTGTAAGAACATCACCCATACCAAGTATTCTTGATGCCATTCTGTCGGCGTGGAATGCTTCAAATTCATCAAGCTTTTCACCCATACCAACGAATTTAATAGGTTTACCCGTAACTGAAAGAACAGAAAGTGCAGCACCGCCTCTTGTGTCTGAGTCAAGTTTTGACATAAGAATACTGTCTATTCCTATTGCATCATCAAAAGATTTCGCAACATTAACAGCGTCCTGACCTGTCATAGCATCGACAACAAGCATTATTTCATTAGGCTGTACTTTTTCTTTTATTACCTGAAGTTCCTTCATAAGTTTTTCATCTATATGAAGTCGTCCTGCGGTATCTATAATAACTATGTCATTGCCATAGTCTTTTGCGTAACGAAGTCCCTGAACTGCAATTATTTCAGGTTCAATCTGTCCCATTTCAAAAACCTGAACGCCTGCTTTTTCACCAACAACCTTAAGCTGTTCAATAGCGGCAGGTCTGTAAACGTCACAGGCAACAAGCAGAGGTCTGTGACCTTCTTTCTTGAAATATTTAGCGAGTTTTGCTGCGTGGGTAGTTTTACCTGAACCCTGCAAACCGCACATCATAATTACGCAAGGTGGCTTTGAAGGCATATTTATTCGGGTATCACCATTGCCCATAAGTGCAATAAGTTCTTCATTTACTATTTTAACAACCTGCTGTGCAGGGGTAAGACTTTTAAGAACTTCTTCACCAACGGCACGTTCTTTTATTTTATTTACAAAAGTCTTAACAACTTTGAAACTTACATCAGCTTCAAGAAGTGCAAGTTTGACTTCACGCATGGCTTCGTTAACGTCCGCTTCCGTGAGTTTACCTCTTGATTTAAGCTTTTTAAACACATTATTCAGTTTATCTGAAAGACCATCAAAAGCCATTTATGAAACCTCCCAACACTTTCAGCATATTTAAAAATCAAAGATTTTCAAGTCCGCTGTGTACCAGATTTATTATATTATCCTTTTCTTTGCTTTCTTCTAAAGACGAAGCATTTTCTTCAATTGCTTCAAAATTTTTTCTTAAAACGTCATATTTTTCTGCAAGATGAAGTTTTTCTTCCGTTTCATTCAAAAGCTGAGAACTTTTTTTTATGCTGTCGTGTACAGCCTGACGTGTTATGTTATGCATCTGTGCAATTTCACCAAGCGACAAATCTTCTTCATAGTAAAGCTGCATAAGATTTCTTCTGTTTTCCGACAAAAGCGAACCATACATATCAAGAAGTACAACCATACTCAGATTTTTTGTATACAGTGAAATCAACCTCTTTCGTTCAGGTGTAAAGTCAAGCGACTTTACAAGTATACACTATTTTTTATCATTTGTCAAGGGGGTGGAGTGAATAATTTGAAATTTTTTTCAGACTATTTACTTTAAATGAGGAAGCGGCGTGTCGCTTTAAGAATTAGGAATGAGGAGTGAGGAATGAGGAATTAAGGTGTCAGCTTTGCTGACGGATTTAAAACCTCTCCGTCACAGCTACGCTGTGCCACCTCTCCTTAAAAGGAGAGGCTATAAATGGGAATGCAAGGTTTAATAAAGGCTCGCCTTTTAAGGAGAGCTGTCAGCTTTAGCTGACTGAGAGGTTATCTCCCCTTGGGGAGATGTCACAAAGTGACAGAGGGGGATAAGTCGCCGAATGGCGACACCACAATTCCTCATTCCTCACTCCTAATTCCTAATTAAAAAAGGAAATCAGTGATATGCTGATTCCCTTTTTTGAAACATTATTTATTTTTCTGGCTGTATTCAACAGCAGCCTTGATGAAACTTGCGAAAAGTTTCTGAGGTTTATTTGGTCTTGATTTAAATTCAGGATGGAACTGAACACCGATAAACCAAGGATGGTCATCAATTTCAACGATTTCAACAAGACGTTCATCAGGTGAAAGACCTGCAATTGAAAGTCCTTTTTCTTCAAGCTGATTTCTGTATGTGTTGTTGAATTCCCATCTGTGACGATGTCTTTCATAGATAAGATCTTCACCATATATTTCACGAGCCTTTGAACCCTTTGTAAGCTTGCAAGGATAAAGACCAAGACGCATTGTTCCGCCTTTTTCAGTGATGTCTTTCTGTTCGTCCATAATATCGATAACACTGTTTGGACCATCAGGAGCAAATTCAGAAGAATTAGCATCCTTTATACCTGCAACATTTCTTGCAAATTCAACAACAGCCATCTGCATACCAAGACAAATACCGAACATAGGTATTTTATTTTCTCTTGCATATCTTATAGATTCTATCATACCTTCAATGCCTCTGTCACCAAATCCGCCAGGTACAATAATACCATCAAGACCAGCAAGCTTTTCAGCAGCATTTTCTCTTGTGATAAATTCGGAATTAATCCATTCGATATTAACATTTGCATAATTTACAATGCCGCCGTGACGAAGTGCTTCTGCAACTGAAAGATAAGCGTCCTGAAGTTCAACGTATTTACCAACAAGACCGATTGTGACTGTTTTATCTGCACTTCTCTGCATATCAAGCATTGCATTCCATTCAGTGAGGTCAGGTTTTCTGTTTTCAAGTTTAAGGTGATGACAGACAATATCAGCAAGTCCTTCTTTTTCAAGCATAAGCGGAACTTCATAAAGTGAGTCAGCAGTCATATTCTGAATAATATCTTCTTTTCTTACGTTACAGAAAAGAGCGAGTTTTTCAGAAACATCTTTAGGTATTTCAAGTTCAGTTCTGCAAACGAGAACGTTTGGCTGAATGCCAAGTGAAAGAAGTTCCTTAACAGAATGCTGTGAAGGCTTTGATTTAAGTTCATTTGAACCTGTGATATATGGAAGAAGAGTAACGTGTATGTACATTGCGTTATCTCTGCCGACTTCAGTAACAAACTGTCTTATAGCTTCAAGAAATGGTGTACTTTCAATATCGCCGACCGTACCGCCTATTTCAGTAATAACAACATCACTCATACTGTGTTTGCCGACACGGTAGATTCTGTCTTTAATTTCATTTGTAATATGAGGGATTACCTGAACTGTGCCGCCGAGATAGTCGCCTCTTCTTTCTTTATTAAGAACTGTCCAGTAAATTTTACCTGTTGTAACATTATTATTTATCGAAAGGTTTTCGTCAATAAATCGTTCATAATGTCCGAGATCGAGGTCCGTTTCTGCTCCGTCATCTGTAACAAAGACTTCACCATGCTGATATGGACTCATTGTACCAGGGTCCACATTTATGTAAGGGTCAAATTTCTGGATTGTAACTTTATACCCCCTTGCTTTCAGTAATCTGCCAAGAGATGCTGCGGTGATTCCTTTACCAAGACCGGAAACAACACCGCCCGTTACGAATACATATTTCATTGACTTTCTCCTCCACTAAAGTTATCTAAAATATTTATCTTTTCTATTATACTACTTTTTAAAACAAATTACAAGACGATTTTTAAATTTTACAATTTATTTAATTTGTATTGATTATAAAATAAAAAAGCGACAGGTTCGAACCTGCCGCAAAAAAATAGAAGAACAAAACAATATGTGTAGAACAAAAGAAAGGAGACAACAAAACGAGTGTTAATAATTAAGTATTATTTAACACTATAGCTATTATACTCCAAGTTACCCCTAATGTCAATATTTTTTGAGAAAAAAACAGTTTTTCACCTTCAAAATTGTAATAATTACCAAAAATCGACAGTTGAAATGATGAAAAATGTAAAAATATAGAAAATCAGAAGGTAAGAACAAGAATAATATCAAAGAATCATTTCCTTTATTTAACAGTTATAAATCGGCAGATAAAAACATATGATATTACCACAGACAAAAAGTCTGTATGAAAAGAGGTGGAATCAATGTGGGATAAAATAGCACTGATTCTGCTTATTATAGGTGGAATCAACTGGGGTCTTATAGGAATATTCCAATTTGACCTTGTTGCATGGGCGTTCGGCGGTGCGGCATCTCTCATAAGCAGAGCGATTTATATAATAGTTGCAGTTTCTGCTGTGTGGTGTATATCCATACTTTTCCGAAGAAATGCACTTGCTGAAAGTTCAGATTAAAAAAATTACGCAGTATACTATAAAAGAAAAAAATATCAGATGCCTTTTTATACTGCGGATACATAAAGAGGAGTTGTTTTACATTGGTTAGTGATAAAAAATCAATATCAGATTACAGCGATGAAATGATGAAAATGTACAGAAACAGTAATCACTCAGACATACCGAAAGAAGAAAAACAGGAAGAAAAAATTGTTGAAAAATCGCAGGAAAATGTTTTGCCCGAAACTGTTGAAAACTTGCCTGAAAAAAAGAGCGATATAATAACAGAAACTGAAATAGTAACGGGTTGTTTTGATAATAGTATGTTTACAGAAAGAGGCTATTTGCGAGTTAAGACAACAACAGGCAGGGGAAGCATTCCGCTTGAAAATGTTCAGGTAACAGTGTCATGCTATAAAAACGGAGAATATCACCTTGCAGGAAGTTTCTTAACTGACAGTTCAGGACAGACAGAAATAATAACTTTGCAGGCACCGCCAAAATCCACATCAGAAAAGCCTGATATAAGATATCCTTCGGCTTTGTATGATGTTTCAATAAAAGCAGACGGTTATTATGATGTTCACAGCCGTGACGTTCCTGTTTTTGAAGGAATAACATCATTGCAAAATGTTGACCTTGTGCCTGTTTCAACAGGTTATAGTAGCTCAGACGGCGAAACAATATATAATAATTCGGCACTTGGAAACTGAAAAAGGGGAGTGAAAATACAAATGCTTAGCGGAACACCTGTCATTCCCGAATATGTAACAGTACATCTCGGGCCTCCTGATTCAGATGCGGCAAACGTAAGAATTCCGTTTATAGAGTACATACAGAACGTGGCAAGCTCAGAAATATATCCCACGTGGAATGAAAATGCACTAAGGGCAAATATTTACGTCATAACATCTTTTGTTTTAAACAGAATATATACAGAGTGGTATCGTGCAAGAGGATATGATTTTGATATAACAAATTCAACACAATATGACCAGAAGTTTATTTATCAAAGAGAAATATTTGAAAATATACGTTTTCTTGTATCGGAACTTTTTAATGACTATGTAAGAAGACAGGGAAGCATAGAACCGCTTTTTACTGCTTTTTGCAATGGAACAACAGCATTATGCAACGGGCTTTCACAATGGGGTACAACGAAGCTTGCGGCACAAGGCAAAACACCATACGAAATTTTACAGTATTATTATGGCAATGATATAGATATAGTTAAAAATGCACCTGTTCAGAGTGTGGAAGCATCTTATCCGGGATATGTTTTAAAACTTGGTGAAGCGGACGGAAGTGTTAAAACAATACAGGTACAACTTAACCGAATATCAAGAAATTTTCCTGCAATTCCAAAAATAGCACAGGCAGACGGCATATATGGAGTCGATACTGAAGACGCAGTAAGAATTTTTCAGGAGGTGAATAATTTAAATGCAACAGGAGAAGTTAACGAATCTACTTGGTACAGTATATCATATATCTACACGAGTGTTAAAAGACTTGCAGAACTTGATTCAGAAGGTTTGCGACTACAGGAAGCGGAATCAGGTCTGGGAGAGACACTGCAAAAAGGAATGAGCGGAGATGCAGTTGAAAATATACAGTATTATCTTGCTGTAATAGGTGCATATTATGCGACAATTCCAACAGTTCAAATAACAGGTTATTTCGGCGATGATACAGAAAAGAGTGTTAAAGCATTTCAGCAAGTTTACGGACTTACTGAAAATGGAATGGTAGACAATAAAACATGGGGAATAATAAGACGTGCATATGATGGAATAGTTGAGTCAGTTCCTTCGTCAGACTATATAGTTCAGCTTTATCCTAATAAAGTTTTAAGAGAGGGAATGACAGACCCTTCAATTGCTGTTATGCAAAGGTATCTGAACAAAATAAGTGAGGTATATAAAAATATACCGTCTGTTAATTCAACAGGATATTTTGGACCGAAAACTCTTGAATCAGTCGTTGCATTTCAAAAGGAATTTGATTTGACAGCCGCAGGAATAGTCGGTGCAGTAACATGGGATAAAATAGCAGAAGTCTATTCAGATATAGTTTTCGGTTACGACAAAAGACCGTATCAGGCACCGGGATACGTTATAAAATGAGGAGTGAGGAATTAGGAATGAGGAATTAATGTGTCGCCCGACGGCGACTCATCTAAATCCCCTCTGTCACTCCGTGACATCTCCCCAGGGGAGATAACCCCTCAGTCAAGCCTTTGGCTTGCCAGCTCCCCTTTCAGGAGAGCCTTTATTTACCTTGCAAATTTCCATTTATAGCCTCTCCTTTTAAGGAGAGGTGGCACAGTGTAGCTGTGACGGAGAGGTTTTAAATTTGTCAGCGAAGCTGACACCTTAATTCCTCACTCCTCATTCCTAATTCCTAATTAATATAAGGAGACAATATTATGGCATTTACACAGGAACAAAAGAGAAGACATATACTTGAACTTCAAAAATATCTTTTTGCAATATCAATTGTAAATGAAAAAATTCCAACTGTTATACCTGACGGAATTTATGGAAAAAGAACAGCACTTGCAGTAAGAGCTTTTCAGGCTGCATATGGTTTAAAAGTCACAGGAGAAACCGACAGAATGACGTGGGAAAAAATCGTTTCAGTATATAAAGAAACGGCTGAAAAAAATGTGACAGGAATTGAAATATTCCCTGATAAGGATTATACATATAAAAAAGGTGATAATGGTCTTGGAGTTTCAGTTATACAGGCCGTACTTCTTGAACTTGGGAAAAAATATAATAATCTGAAACCTGCAAGAATAACAACAATATACGATAATCAAACAGAAAATGCCGTTTCACATTTTCAAAATCAGACAAATCTCCCTGTAAATGGAAAAGTCGACATAAGAACTTGGAATATGATGGCTGGGGCGGTTTGAAGTGAGAAA
>JALEJO010000036.1 GCA_022769365.1 Oscillospiraceae bacterium
ATTTTTAATTTCTTTTGGTAATTCTATTTTTTTTATATCTAAAACAGATTCTGCTGAGACTATTGGACAATTAACTTTATATTGGTTAGAAATATTTTGTAATATTTCTTCATTCAATTCATTAGTATTGTTCTTTAAACATCCACTAAAAAACAACAAAATAATTATGCTTTCCAACAAAAAAATGTATTTGTGATTTTTAGGCATTTTTATCATCCTTTTAAAAAAATTCACATATTTCATAATCAAATGTGTATATATCGCTGATAAATATGATAAAAAAGAATTTATCAGCGATATATACAAATAAACTATATTTGCTTATTATTTAGTTTCATCACTAAATATTACCAAACAATTCCTCTAGTAGAAGCAAAGGAAGCGAGTTTTGATGAAGATACAGAATAATATCTTGAAATATTATCAGACCATGAAATTACATCAGATTTGGCAGGATCGACAATATATATAATATCACCACTATTAGCGTATCCATCAACCGCAACCCAATGTGTAATAGAACTGGCAGGATATCCTGGTAATATACTTGCATGACCGCTAATATTTCCTTTAGAAGTACCACAAGCTAAAACACCATGCCCATTATTTATAGTTGCAACAACTCGCCCACTTACCTCATCCCCTGTTAATGTAGTTGCTCCAGCTGCGCCATATGGATATGGTATATATACAAAACCTGTAAGCTCCTGTAACACGTTTGGAACAGGAAATTGATCTTTTGAATCTCCATTGGAAAGATAACATGGGCATGACAAATCCTTACTGTATACTTTTTCCGCAATTTCTTCTTGCGTCATATCAACTTTTTCAAAATCAAGTAAACTTTTTATTGCTGCGTAACCACACCAAAAGTTTTTTTCTTGAGCAACTTGATAAATTGCCAATCTTTTATTTGTTGTGTTTGCATATGTTGAATAGGAAGATATGTTGTTATTTAATAACATCTCATTCTCTTTCTTCCGGCTAAGATTGGCATAGTATTTATTATAGTGGTATGTTCCAATAACAGGTGCATTGTCAACGCTTTCTACCGCTTCTGTTTCAGTTGAATTTGCACTATTAATATCTAACGCTGTTACATTACTTCCAATTACTGAAACGCCTACTATAAAAGACGTTAAACTTGCTAAAAAACGAATTTTAGTTTTTTTCATAATTAACAAATCCTTTCAAATTATAAATATTAACTTCCTGTTTGTAATTTCGACAGTTTTAAAATTCATTCTGCTATATACTGCAGCAATCACTTTAACATGGTAAGTTGCATTTGTCAATTGTTATCTATTCAGATATTTTTCTGTATTATGTCTGATTTAAATTGTCAGTTTTTTAATAATTAAAGCACTTCTTTTTAAGGATATTGTGTTGTTTCAATTTAAGGAACGGTCGATATTTCTGTCGATATGCTTATGCAAGTAACTTTGCCATTGTATATTGATATATTGCTACTGGTTAAGTTTGCATAATCAAACCTTAGTTAAAGCATCTTTTCGTTAGAGAGCCACCAATCGTAATTGTAAGCTGTAAAATACAATGCCATTGTCCCTCTCATTAAGTAACACTTGCTGCTGAATAAGCTTGGGTCAAAATCTTTTCCAAACTTAAATTCGCCGTCATTAGTATAAATTTGCTCGCTGTCATACCCGATATGAGAAATATTTGCCATAATAACAACTTGAATTTATCCGAAGGTCATTAGCTAATAAGCCACTTAAGTTCAAAAAAGCCCTCACCGTAAGAAACACCGTCTAATTTCCAAGTTTTATCCTCAAAAGCAAGACGGAAGGTAAACGGTTGAATTAAATCCTCATCATAGCCCCATTCCTCTGCATCACCAACTCTTTCGCAGTTATAGGTTACTACCTTTTCGCCAAGTTCATTTTCGCCGACAGCATAATCAATGATCTGACTGTAACTCCAGCCTGCCTGACCGCCATCGCCAGAGCTAACATAAAAGCTTTCGTCCTTTATTGTATATGTACTCGGTGAATTTTCACACAATTCTTCGTAGCCTTTCTCTGTAAGTCTTAAATAGTCAATCAGGAACTGCTTTGAGTCATTGCCGTTCATTGGAACATAAGAT
>JALEJO010000046.1 GCA_022769365.1 Oscillospiraceae bacterium
AAAATCCAATATATCAATTGACAAATAATCCCTTGTATGATATAATTAACTGGATAGCGTTGTTATCAAATAAAATTAAAACGGAGGTTTTATGAAAGAAGATGAAGTTTTATCGGAAGAATTATCCGATAAAAAAACAGACGATTCTGCTTCAGATGAAAATGGAAGCGTATCAGAAGAAACAGAATCAGAAAAAAAAGTTGAAGAAGATACAGAAGTTTCAGATACCGAAAACACTGAAAACACTGAAAATACTGAAACTGAAACTCAAGAATCTGAAAAAACTGTTGAAAAGATTACCTTTAAAAAAATAAAGTCAAAGACAGTTGAAATTTTAGCAAAATTCGGTATACCTGATCTTTTGCTTGTTCGATTTATAGGAGTTTATTTTTTACTTTCAGGTATTAATGTAGTTGCAATGAGAAAAAAAGAAATTTATTCCGTTGCATCGTGGCAGGATTTTGTTTTGAAAACAAATATACCCGTTGGAATAATATATATTCTTTTATCATTTGCGGTTCTTACAGCACTTTATTATTTCTTGCCGCAAAAACTTAAATTCCTTGATAAACTTGTCGGAATAGTCGGGGTTTTCTTTTTTGCGAACGCAGTTATGTACAGAACAAATACTTTCTATATGGCTGTTGGACTTATCCTCGTTTCTGTTGTATTTTTAGGATACATTCTCGGAAAGACAAACCTTTCACGAACAGAAAAGATTAATCCTTGGTTTATCGGAATACCTGTTCTTCTTGTTACAGTTGTTGTCGCAACATTTGCAATAATAACAGTTGTTGACCACCATAGAATTTTTGGTACATCATGTTTTGACTTCGGTATATTTGTCCAGATGTTCCATTCTATGAAAGAGAACTTTACAGCAGTTACTACCTGTGAACGTGGTTCTCTTATGTCACATTTTAAAATTCACGCTTCCTTTATTTATTATATTCTGCTTCCAATTTATGCAATTTTCCCTCATGAAGAAACACTTCTTGTTTCTCAGGTAATACTTGCACTCGGCGGAATTATACCAACTTTTCTTATTGCAAAAAATCATAACTATAAAGGTGTTTCACTTTTCTTTGTATGTACTATTTATATATTCTGTGCAGGAATTATTGCACCTTGCTATTATGATTTCCACGAAAATTGCTTCCTTCCAACACTCTTAATGTGGCTTTTATATGCAGTTGACAAGAAAAATTATGTTTTGTTTTATATTATGTCAGCACTTACCTGCATTGTTAAAGAAGATGCACCGCTTTATGTTATGTGTATAGCACTTTTCTTCTTCTTTAATGAAAAGAAACTTTCAAGAATAAACGGTCTTATTATGACTGCTGTAAGCGGAGTATATTTCGTACTTATTACAAACTGGCTTAAAAAGTACGGTGATGGCAAATTCTTTGCGGCAACAAGATTCGGCAATCTCACAATTGACCCTGATGCAGGTTTTGGTGAAGTTGTAAGAAACGTTCTTGTAGATCCTGGGTATCTTGTAAATCTTCTTGTTAAGGAAGAAACAATTATGTTCTTCCTTCAAATGATGCTCCCACTTTTATTCATTCCGCTTCTCACAAAGAAAATACACAGATTTTTGCTTATAATTCCGTTTGTAGTTATGAACCTTGTTATTGGTTCAGGCTACAGCTATGCGGCAAATATAGGATACCAGTATACTTTCGGTCCTGAATGTCTTCTTATTTATATGTTTATTATAAACTGCGAAGATCTCTCAGCTGAATTTAAAAGAAAAATACCTATTCTTGCAACAGCAGCGTCACTTATCACGGTTGTTTGTGTATGTTCAGGAAATATTTCTTATCATGAAAATTATAAGGAAAACAAAGCAGTCTACACTCAGATGGAAGAATGTCTTGATTCAATTCCTGAAGATGCCTCAGTTGGTGTAAATACGTGGTATTTACCTCACGTCGCAGACAGAGCTGAAGTTTACTCATTTGATGGACATGATGCACTCGATGTTAATCAGACTTCGATAGACAGTGAAAAGTGCCTCAAATATGACTATCTTGTTATAAGTCCTATGGATGAATATTATACATTACTTACATCTCAGCTTGAACAGCTTGGATTTACACTTTATAATAGCGTTGATGGCAGAATAGCTATATACCAGAACCCTATGTATCTTATTAAGTAATTGATTTTATGATCCCCTTTGTCAGATAAGACAGAGGGGATTTGTATTCTAAAAATATTACATAATTTTTTATCTTTATTTTTGATAAAAATATTGACATTTCCAATATAAAATGATATAATATGTAAAAGATAATTTTTTATTTAAAATTTTTACATAAAGATGATTTTTGCACATACTGTCTAATAAAATATATATAATATGAGTTTTGTAATGATTTTAAACTTAGGGAGGAAAAAATGTTTAGAAAAAGACGTTCTGACAGCATCGAAAAGAGAATAGCTGTCGTTGTTTCAAGCATAAATGAAGATTACCAGAATAATGTTATAAAAGGCATTCAGGAGTTCACTTCAAAACATGATTTCATAGTTACTGTTTTTGCGGCTTTTGGCGGAATTGTTAATATACAATCCCACGAAATAGGCGAAAATGCAATTTATCAGCTTATTGATTTTGATAAATTTGATGGTGCAATACTTATGACTAACACAATTATGTCTGATGATGTTACATACGACATTATAAGTGCTGCAAAACAGTCGAATATTCCTATTGTAAGCATTGACTATGAAAATAATGATTTTTATTCAGTCATAACAGATAACGAAAAGGCACAGTCTGAAGTTATTGAACACGTTATAACAGTACATAACGCTAAAAATATATGTTATGTTTCGGGACCTCCTACAAACCCTGACAGCATTCAACGTCTGCGTGCTTATAAAAATGTTTTGAAAAATCATAATATTCCGTATGACCCTAAACGTGTTTACGAAGGACATTTTCTTGAATTTGATGGTGAACCTGCGGTTTCATATTTTCTCAAAGAATTTGATGCACTTCCTGACGCTATAGTTTGCGGAAATGATGAAATGGCACTTGGTGTTATCCGTGCAATTGAAGCAAGAGGGCATTCTGTTCCTGACGACTGCATTGTTACAGGTTACGATAATTCATATAAAGCAAAACATTATTATCCGGGGGTTACAACTGTTGGCAGACCTCTTCGTGAAACAGGCTACGCTGCCGCTGAAACCATTTATAAACTTATAAATGAGCAGGATACAGAAAAAGTTGTTACGATAAATACAAATCTTATCGTAAGGGACAGCTGCGGCTGCAAATGCGAACACGACTTTGAAACTTTCAGAGAATATAAAAAAGAAACATACAACATAATAGACAGCTATATGAAGGGTATTCCTGTTGTAAACAGAATGAATATCAACTTTACAGACTGCCACGAGTTTGATGACTTTATTGAAAATATGCAGGATGTTGTAAAGCTTATACACTGTGAAGCATTTGCACTTTGCGTATGCGATCAGTGGCTTACATCATGTTATCAGACGGACTCAACATCGATAAATGAAGATAACATAATAAGCACATATACAAACAATATGCTTGTTCTTGTTTCATATAAAGATGGTGTGTTTAAAACAGGTGATCAGGTAAGCAGAGCTGATATAATTCCAAAGTCAATACAACAGAAAAGCGGAGATACTTTCTTCCTTTCTCCAATTCACTATCAGGATTTATGTATTGGTTACTGCGTAATTAAAAACAGCACATATCCGCTTGATAGTGCTTTATATTACACATGGCTTCTTAATATAGACAGTGCTTTGGAACATATGCACCAGAAATCAAGACTTAATGCAGCTTTCACAAGACTCAGCGGTCTTTATGGCCTTGACCAGCTTACTAATATATATAACAGAGTAGGATTTTATCAAGTGGCACAAAAGAAGTTCGATATGTGCGTACAATTCAAACGTAAGGCTATGATAATGTTCATTGATATGGACGGAATGAAAAAAATCAATGATACATACGGACATAATGAAGGCGACTATGCACTTATTGCACTTGCTGCGGCTATTAAAAAATCCTGTAATGAAAATCAGATATGTGCAAGATTCGGTGGAGATGAATTTGTTATATTCCAGCCTGCCTGCGGTGAACTTTGCGGTGAAGAACTTTCATGCCGTATTCAGGAAATGGTTGCTGAACATAACAGAACTTTTGGTAAACCTTATAATCTTGAAGTCAGCATAGGTTATTATATAGTTAAGCCGACAAGCACATCTTACCTTTCAAAAATGATAGAAATTGCCGACGAAAAAATGTATGAAGAAAAACGTGCTAAACACGCACAGAGATAAAAATAGAAATATTATGACTGAACTCAGCTTAAAAATAAAAAATGAAAACCAAAGCAAGGTACAGATAATTTATTTTGAACTTTCTTTTGTTTTTGCTGCTTTGATGATTTTAATTCATTCTGTATCTTTTTTTGCGGGAATCAGTGAGAATTTATTTGCATATAAAATAGCGGCTGACACTTTTTTGTCAGCCGTATGCATTACAGCGGAATATATATTTATACACAAAACTAATTTCAAAAATGAAATAAAAAAATATGTTCTTTGCTTTTTGCTGTGGATTATTTTATCTGCAAATCTGATTATATTTTCACTTAACGTTCCCTGCCTTATTGTATCATCAGCTTTTATATATCTAAGTTCTTTTTTTGCAGATAAGAAATTTACCATTGTTTCGACTGCATTATGTCTTGTTTCAACAGCTTTTACCTACCTGAAACATATTACCATATCTGAAAATGATATTCTTTATTACAGCATAATTATTTTGGCAGTGTTTATGCTTGAAATATTCAGCTGTTTTGTTGTGTGTATTTTAAACAGGCAAAACAGTCTTACAATGCACAAAATTATATCTCAGATAGACGAACAGAAAAAAGATATTTTGTCACTTAATAACGAAGTTATAGACATACAGGAAACTGTTATTTTGTCTGTTGCTGAAATAATAGAAGCTAAATCACCTCAGACAGGTCAGCACGTCAAAAGAGTTTCTGAATATGTAAAACTTTTATGCACTGAACTTGGATATTCAAAAAATGAAACTGAAAGAATAAGAATCGCTTCTATGCTTCACGATATAGGAAAACTTTCAATACCTGCTGAAATAATAGAAAAAAAAGGAAGATTTACGCCTGAAGAATATGAAATAATGAAAACCCATGTCACAGAAGGCGAAAAAATTCTCAGCAAAACTCCCGGATATACAATGGAACTTGCAAGAATTATTGCACTTCAACACCACGAAAGATGGGACGGTTCGGGTTATCTTGGTATGAAAGGTAATCAGATAGACAAAATAAGTAGAATTGTTGCGGTTGCAGATGTTTTTGATGCACTTGTAAGTAGCAGAAGTTATAAAAAATCGTGGCCTCCTGAAAAAGTCTATGACTATATAGTTTCCGAAAGTGGCACACATTTCGATCCTTGGGTCGTTGATGCATTTAAAAAATGCTATGATAAAATGGTGGAAACACTTCACAAATTCCCTGAGAATTTGGTTACGAAATAAATTATTAATATCGAAAAAGACAGCTTTAAAAGCTGTCTTTTTTATTAGCAAAAGCCTCTTCTTTTAAGAAGAGGTGGCACAGCGTAGCTGTGACGGAGGGGTTTTTAAATTGTCGCCAAAGGCGACACCTCAATTCCTCATTTCTCATTTATAATTTAAGTAATTCCAAATTTTTTTAAAATACTACTTGACAAATGATATTATACGTGATATAATATACAACGAAAGATATTATATGCCATATAGTATTATACACTGTATAGGAGGTGGTAAATTGGTTATTCAGATTAATTCAGGACTTCTTGACGCAATTGTTTTGCAGGTAACGTCAAAAGAGGCTGTTTATGGCTATAAAATAACGCAGGAAGTTCTGAAAACAATTAATGTTTCTGAATCAGCCCTATATCCTGTTTTAAGACGACTTGAAAAAAGTGGAAAGCTGACATCATTCAACAAGGAATATATGGGCAGAAACAGAAAATATTATGAAATAACAAAGGAAGGACTTGTACTTCTTGAGGAGTATAAGGAAGCATGGAAAAAATATCGTAATCAGATCGATATTTCACTTGGATTTGAAAATGAATCAGAAAGAAAGGAAAGCTAAAATATGAAAAGAGAAGAATATATAAATCAGCTTAAAACATATCTTTCGGGAATGCCTGAAAATGATATGAAAGAGGCACTTGACTACTACACCGAATACCTTTCAGAAGTGCCTGATGAAAATTTAGATGAGGAAATAAAAAAGCTTGGCAGACCGGAATTCCTTGCAAAACAGCTTAAAAGCGAAGTTCCAAATAATACGCAGATGAATTTTTCAGATAAAAATAAAAACAGCAATTCTGCATTAAAAATAACTGTTTTAATCCTGACATCGCCTATTTGGGTATCACTTTTAGCCGCTTATTTTTCAATATATGTTACGATTATATGTGTAATTTTTTCCGTTTACATAACATTTCCTGCAATGGCATTGACTTTCCTCATATGTGCATTTGGAACAGCAAAATACAGCGTATATAATGTAATTTTTTGTGCAGGAGGTTTTATGCTTACTTTAGGTGCATCTCTGGTGCTTTTTAAACTTGCTTTAAATGGTATAGTTGAGTCTTCAAAACTATTTGCAAAAAGCCTTGTTAAAATATACAGATTTGTATTTCCAAAGAAAAATTAAGAGGTGATAAAAATGAAAGTAATATATAAAATTGGAATAGGATTTATAGTTTGCGGTATTGTTGCTGCCGGAGTCGGAACTTTCGGTATTCTTAAAAATGATGCTGAAACTATAAAAAAATCTCAAGAAAAATACGATAAAATACATGAATTGGAAGATTTTTCTAATGAATATGATGCAAAAAGCATTGAAAATATTGAAATTCTGTCAAATTCAACTGACGTTTCAATATATAAATCTGAAAATGATAAAATAGCTGTAAAAGCGACTGATATTTATAAGAAATGCTTTTCAGTATCGACTCAAAATAAAACTTTTTCAGTTGATTTATCTGATGAAGAAAAAACATTAGATACTTTTATGAACTTCAGCTTTGGATTTTTGGGTTCAAAAAAAGACAGCAAAATAGAAGTTTATCTTCCTGCAAAATACTATAACAGCATATATATTGAAGAAAATTATGGTGATGTTAAAGTTGAAAATGCTGAATGCGGAAAAATATCGATAGATAATGACTGCGGCGACACTGTTTTGAAAAATGTTGAGGCAAAAAACAATCTGAAAATCAATTCAGATTATTCTGATGTAGAATTGAAATCGGTTCAATCGTATGAATCAACAAATATTAAAGCTAACTGCGGAGATGTGATAATCGACGATTCTAAACTATTCTGTTTAGATATAGACTCGAACTATGGCGACATAAAAGTTGATAATTCGGTTATTTCTAAAAGTTTGAATTTTATTTCTGATTCGGGAGATACAGAAATAAGTAATACAAAACTTGACTGCAACGGCAAATTCAAAGCCGACTATGGAGATATTAAACTGAATATTAATGGAAACAAGGAAAACTACACAACGCAGCTTGATGTGAACCTTGGAGATTCAAGCATTGATTCGGAAAACACCAAATTTTATAACGGTAAAAATTCAAAATATATTCTGAATGTATATGCTGATTGCGGCGATATAGATGTGAATTTTCTTGAGTAAAATAATTTTAATTTATAGTTCATAAAAAATTATTGAAAATATATCTTGAATGTGGTATAATATCAAATTGTACGAGGTGTGGCTCAGTTTGGTAGAGTACTACGTTCGGGACGTAGGGGTCGCAAGTTCGAATCTTGTCACCTCGACCA
>JALEJO010000062.1 GCA_022769365.1 Oscillospiraceae bacterium
TCGCCCCTCACGTAGGGGCGTGGATTGAAATTTCTTACTTTTAAATTTAGGATAACCTGAATGCTGTCGCCCCTCACGTAGGGGCGTGGATTGAAATTCATTTACTATATATATTATATCATAAAATATAGTCGCCCCTCACGTAGGGGCGTGGATTGAAATACTACATCGTCACAGAAGACAACGAGGGCAATTGCGTCGCCCCTCACGTAGGGGCGTGGATTGAAATCTGTTTTTTTTGTTCCCAAAAATCGCAAGCATAAGTCGCCCCTCACGTAGGGGCGTGGATTGAAATATAATTAATCTTATTTGCACATTTTGCGTCAATTATTCCTGCCAATATACTTTCATGTCTTTTTGAATTTCTATCACCTATTTTAAATTATTATAAATTTCCACAAACAAGCAATTGTTTTTATGTGCAAAACACGCAACTAAAAGTTAATGTATATATTGCACAAATATTTTTTTAATTTCACTATATTTTATTGATTTTTTGTTATATATGTGGTATACTTATAGAAAATATTAGCTTATACATAAAAAATGGAGGTATTATTATATGAAAAGAAAATTTGCTGTTTTAACTGCCGCTATTGTTTGGTTATCAATCACAGCATTTACATCAGTTTCATCTCAGAAATTTTATACATTTCCCAAAAATGACGCTTCTGCTTTATCAATTATTGCAAATATAAAAGAGGTATCATTGGAAAATGATTCAATCAAAATTGGGGAAACAACACACCTGAAAGCAAGTTTTGACACAGGAATCACTTATAATGCACAATGCTATTCAAGAGATTCATCTATTGTAAAAGTGCTGTCAGGTTCGGCAAATGACGGCTGGGAAATAGAGGGCATTGCGAGTGGAACTGCTAAAATCATAGTATCTAATGGTGGTATATACGAAAAATCAATTGATATTACAGTTGAAGATGTTTCTCTTCCAACTGAAACAACAACTGAGCAAATTGTATTGGTTGAGCCCGGCTGCTATATTAATACGGTATCAAAACCTGTCAAATCTGTATATCAGGTTGGTGAAGCACTTGATTTAACAGGATTAAAAGTTGATGTTATGTTTGCACCCGGGGGAGAAATGCCAATTTCACAAATTAATAAAACTTGGCGAAAAGTAATAGATGCAGCAAATCCGCTTGAAAATGATTACTTTGTAGTTGATACATCTGAATTTGACAGCAGTAAAACAGGAACTTACAATGTAAAAATCTCTCTGACAGACGAGGCTTGCAAAAAATGGTGGTATTGTTATCCTGCAAAAATTTCTGTTACTGTCCTGGACGAAATTGTTAAGGGTGATGTAAATGCAGATGAGAAATTTGATATATCAGATGTAGTTCTTCTTCAGAAATGGCTTTTAGGTGTTTCTGATGTTACAATTCCAAATTGGAAAGCTGCTGATTTTTGTGAAGACGGAAAGCTTAATGTACTTGACCTTTGTATGATGAAAAGTAAGCTTATCTATAACGATTCTGAATGCAATGAGAGAACAGAAAGCATTATTCCAGGCTTAAAAAATGGAATGACCGCTGAAGAAGTATTTAATATCATTGGTAAAGATTATGTAGAATCAATGGAAAGTTCAAAAGACAGAATAGGATATTTTTATACCTATAAAGAGGATAATGTATTTGAAACTAATCTTGAGGGACAGCTGTTTATAGAAATTGATTCAAAAACAGATACACTTGTAAATTTTGGATATCATTTTGGAAGATTAGGCAATAACAATAAACATTATTATCCATATACAGAAACTAAACTTAAAACTACATATGACATAATAATGAAAAAATTAACGCAATGGTATGGCAATAGCTTAAAAGGAACATTAGTAGGTACTGAGGAAGAGAATATCTGGGACATAGGTGATGATCAAATATGGGCAATTTATGGCGTAAACCTTTGGACTGATACAGAGCCTGATACATATGAAGAAGGCATTAATGAAATAGTCGTTTCATGTTCTTATAAACCCCAAAATTAGATACAAATTATCTGTTTGAAAAAGTTAAAAGGGAAGTTTTTACTTTTGCAAAAAAATATTTTATTTAGAAAAATGGTGGATAAAAATGCGAATAGCAATAGCACAAATAAAAAATGAAGGAAATTTGACAAAAAATCTCAATAAAAACTTGAATTGTATAAAAGAAGCATCAAATAATAATGCTGATTTAATATTGTTCCCAGAAGTTCATTTAACAGAATTTTTTCCGCAATATAAATCGTTAGATGTTAGCAAATATAGTTTAACTGTTGATTCTGACATAGTGAAGGCTTTTCAAAGTATTAGCAAAAAATATAATATTATGTCAGTACCAAATATTTATTTGGAAGAAAATAGCAAAAATTATGATGCAAGTTTACTTATTGATAAAAACGGTGATATTTTAGGAATTCAAAAAATGGTGCATATCGCACAAGCCAAATATTTCTATGAACAGGATTATTACACACCTTCTGATGACGGTTTTAAGGTATTTAATACTCCTTTTGGAAAAATAGGTATTGTAGTTTGTTTTGATAGACATTATCCTGAAAGTGTTAGAACGGAAGCATTAATGGACGCCGATTTGATACTAATCCCTACAGTAAATACAAAGAGTGAGCCTTCAGAAATGTTTGAAATGGAACTGAGAGTACAAGCATTTCAGAATAGCGTTGCAATTGTTATGTGCAATAGAGTAGGTTCTGAAGGAGAAATGACTTTTTCAGGAGAATCTATTGCAGTTGATGCAAGTGGTAATGTGATAAAAAAAGCGGATGATACAGAACAATTGCTATATGTAGATATTGAACTTAATGAGTCGGCAAAAATGCGCAAAAAGAGACCTTATACACAACTTAGAAAAACTAATTTTTATAAATAAGGTGATTATTTAAAAATATATTCAAGACATTTTATAAGGGTATTATTAGATCGATACTGTTAAAAAAAATAAATAATTTAAGACTGTTCGAAAACAGTCTTATTTTTTCTGTAATCTCAAAAAAATTGTAAGATAGAAAGTGAATCTTTCCACCTTGTGACATAAGTGAAGTATAATATATAAAATATAACTTTTATTTTTTTTAAGAGAAGAATAAAAAGAAGTAATAAGTATCATTTATGTTATCCTATAGTAATTAAGAGCATAATCACTTGCATACATTTTCTGTAATTGTGTTGTTGAATTATATTGCTCACCAATGCAGAATTCTTTTGACCATGTCATATAATATGCCCATGGCGTATGTGATTGTTCCAGCATTTCAACATCTGGAAGATACCCCACTTCCGCCAGAGCTGCAACTTTATTTTTTGTTGTTGATTCAATGAGTCTTATGTAATCTTCATGATAATCTGTTTTAGCGTATTTTTCCAAATAAATATCTACAGAGATAACATCAACATATTCATCACCGGGGTATCCTTCTTTAAGACGACAATTCCAGACCCAAAGTAAATTATTTAAATGATGTACTTCTGTATAATATTCAAACATCAGTTTATACAGTTCTTTTGCTGTTTCAGGACCTTTTGCACCCCACCAGAACCAATCGCCGTCCGATTCGTGAAAAGGTCGCCACAAAACTGGAATATCAGCATCAAGAAATTTTTTAAGTTCAGCAGCAATAATATCCATATCATGATAAAATACAACACGTTCCTGAGTGCCTTCAATCAATATACGTGAGGTATCAAAATCTGTATTTTTTGCATAAAAACTTTTATCATGACCGCCAATAGGAGAAAACCAGTGAAAAGATAGCGTTACAATACCACCAGTTGTTTTTGCCCATTTCAGAGCAGTTTCCATGGTATTTTGATTTTCATAGATTTCAGTAAGACAGGCTTCTGATGCATCATTATAATTAATATTTGGCGAATACGCCAACATTTCAAATC
Source organism: Oscillospiraceae bacterium (assembly GCA_022769365.1). GTDB lineage: Bacteria > Bacillota > Clostridia > Oscillospirales > Ruminococcaceae > Ruminococcus_C. The sequence goes on from JALEJO010000062.1 coordinate 3,914, forward strand.
CACGAAGAAGAGGTTCTTTTCCTGTTTTGCTTTTTATATAGTCAATTTCTTCCATTGGATTTGTCTGAGTATGCTGTCCGGTGATAATTGCTTTTCCTGCGGTTTCCGAAAGAAAGTTAAGAAGTTCTTTTGCTTTTTGCGTTGCATTAGAATTTACTGTTTTCTGCACAAATTATACCTCCTATTTTTATGAAACACTTGAAAGTCTGCGAACCATTTCAATGCACATTCTGCCATTGTGATAAGGACATTTCCAAGCGTGTGCCAAAGCCTGATTTGGCTTTACGGTATTATCCGGCAAAATATCTTCGATCCATTCTCCGGTTTTTGAGTCGATAATGTATTTCTGAATATAATCCCAGACATTTTCAGAAACTTTTAAATATTCCGTCCTGTCAGGCTGATTCTGATAGGCATTGTAAAATCCGGTCACAGCCTCAGCCTGAACCCACCATACTTTTTTTGCATTGACAACACCTCTTTCGCATTCATCATTCATCGCCTGATTTTGTACATCAATGCCATTCTTGTAAGCACCGTCTGCCAGACACTCGATCACAGGGAGCATCTCTTCGTAGTATGCTTTATCTTCAAGGGTTTGACAAGCTCTGTCGATTAACCAGGACGCCTCAATATCGTGTCCGTAAGATTCCAGTTCAATCAAAGAATGATAGGACTTATCAAAAAAAACACGGCAAATCTCCTTATCGGCATCGTAAACCTTGAACTTAAAAATGCGAAGGATTTCCCGAATAGAATCTCCAACTGCATAAAATTCATCTGCTTTGTAAAGTTCTGTATAGGCTTCCAAAACATGGAGAAGTGTATTCATTGTACGCTCTGCCATAACGCCGTTTTCTGATAACTTGTCATTTGAAACTGGAGAAAAATCACGGCTGAATGCCTCAAAATAGCCATCATAATCACGACACTTGTTTTCAATAATCTGATATAAGCTGTATGCAAGATTCAGTGCCTCTTTTTTTCCGCTTGCCTGATAATAAACAGAAAGAGCATAGATGGCAAACGCCTGATTATATGTGTGCTTTGTCGTATCCTCCGGTGTCCCGTCTGCCTGTACAGACCAGAACACACCGCCGTATCTGCTGTCATAGAAGTGTTCTGCAAGAAATTGATAAGCATGGTCTGCTTTTTCCAAAAGTTCAGGCTTTTTCAGCAACTGATAAGAGGCTGAATAAAACCATAAAATTCGACTGTTCAAGATGCAACCTTTTACACTGCCTTTCACGGGTTTCCCGTCAGAATCTGCATAGCCATAAAAGCCGCCTTTTTCATAATCTGCCATTTTGTTCCAGAATGAAATTATATTTTTTTCAAGATGTTCCTGAAATTTGTTTGCATTCATATCAATATCCTCCTTTTGGATTTTGTATATTTTCATTGATTTTATTTTACATCAAACAGGTATTATAATCTATGAAATAGAACGCAAAAAATTGTACAAACCTATTATTTATAGATTGACTAAAAATTTTTTTGTGTTATAATATTATTGAGGAGGAATTGCAAATGGAACTTTTTGAATACATTGATTTTATGCAACAGCCATATGATATTTTCTATACAGACAGCACAAATTCGCCTCTGCACTGGCATTATTACAGTGAAATTCTATATATTATCAGTGGTTCAATAAAAATTGTATGTAACAACAAAGAAAAAAATTTAAAAAAAGGTGATGTATGTTATTTTTATCCGCTTCAGCTTCACGAAGTCAGAAAGAATAAAAATGAAACCGATGAAATAAAGTATGCGGTTATAAAATTTAACATTCATACTATTCATATTCCAAAAGCCTATCTCCAAAAAATATATGATTATTTTGTACGCAGGACAGCAGACAACGATTTTTGCATTGTGATAAACGAAGACAAATCTCACGAAAACATCGAAAATATTATTCATCATATTGTTGCAGAATACGAAAAAAAGGATACTATGTATATGCTTGCAGTGCAGTCAGGAATTCATATGCTACTGGTTGAAATTGCAAGAAGAGTTGAAAAAATTGGCATTAAACAGCGAGAAAAACATACAGACATCAGCCTGTCGTTTTATCACATTCTGGAATATATTGATACGCATTCCGCCGAACCGCTGGAAGTACAGCAGTTAGCAGAAATGTGCCATATGAGCTACTCTAATTTTGCAAGACTTTTTCGGGAAAATTATGGTCGATCCTGCAAGGAATATATCAAGTATATTCGATTAAATAAAGCTCAGGATCTGCTACTGAATTCTGATTATGATCTGGATTATATTGCTCAGGAAACAGGATTTTTTGATTGCAGCCACTTTATTCGAACTTATAAAAAATGGCGTGGAATCACACCAAAACAAGAACGAATGCAGAACAGAGAAGTCCTGTGACCATACAAACAAAAAAGCCGCCTAAGATTTTCTAAGGTGGCTATAATATATCAATAACTTTTTTAATATCAGAATTAATGCAAATCGATTGAGATTCTATTTCTTTTGGACAAACGGCTTCACCATAATTTAAACAGGCGTACACGGCTTTTGGATTCTTTACTGTCATTTGCCAGAACGGATACTTAATAATTGCAGGCGTATTATATCCCACACCGAGTTCCAGAAATAATATATGCAGATTTTCGTGTCTGCGGAGAAGTTCCTCGTACCGTTCTGCAGCACGGTACCAACATTCGTCTTGTACAAAAGTATTGTCTGCACGAAGATTCATTGTCATAGGCTTTCCGCATTTCTTCACAGGAGGAAACGACCTGCCGCATCTTTTTCCAAGGCATTTCCGTCAGTTTTTTGCAGTTGTTTTCTGCAAAGATATAGCAATGTTTACAGCGTTGGTCGCAGGTATCTGTGATGTGCCATTGAAAAGCAAAATATGGTTTCATCAAGTCATTTCCTCCTTATCTATTTCAAACGCAAAAGCGTACAATTCTCTCAGCAGACACATCATATCAAACGATGCATCTGCTTTTTGGAAGTTGTGTAACGTTACACTTTACTTCTTGTCCGGGTCAGCTGCACCACAGGCAGAACCGCAAGCAGAAGTCGGAGCTTCCTTCGGGTCAGCACTGCCGCAAGCAGAACCACAAGCAGATGTCGGCGTTTTCTTCGGGTCTGCCGCACCGCAAGCACCGTTATCACCGCCAAAAACAGCAACTCTGTTC
>JALEJO010000078.1 GCA_022769365.1 Oscillospiraceae bacterium
GTTTTGCGTATGCTGAAAACAAGAATTTCAGATTTGCTTCCTGATTCAATCAAAACTTCATTTTCTAAAGTCTTGCCTTCTGATTGCATAGGATGGTTTTCTGCTGTTGGTCTGAGGTGATAATTTTTAGGATTGCTATAGCAGAAGCACTTGAAGTATTAAATTCCACAAAGGATAGTGAAATTACAATTGGCTATTTGGAAGAATTAGCTAAGAATGTATCAATTGAAGATGCAAAAGCTAATTCTAATGCTATTACTTATCTTTATAGTGGTGGCCATATGGATAGTAATGGAAAATGGGTTTCTGTTAGAGATACATATATTACACCGGAATTAGGAAATGAAAATGTGCGGTTGATTGATAGAACATATCTCGGGCAATTTCTTGATAGTGATGAGTACAGAAATGCGTTGATTCGAGCTTATGTAAATGAAGGCTATGACCTTACAACTGCTTCAAATAAAGCTACTGCATACACGGGCGGGACAGGTAACTCTGGACCGTGGGCTGATGCATCTAAAAGATTTGCTTCTGAGACAATTGGTGAAGTCAAAGTCTTTCTTGATAATCCATCTCCAGAACGTGTGTGGTGGCAAACTGAAATGCCGGCTATCATGAATAACGATAATGTAACAGTGATAAATGGCATTTCAAAAAATCAGCTTTCCAATATGTATGAATCATTGTCATCAACGCTCTCATCTGAAAATGCGCTTGATGCTGTATGTAATACTATTGTAGAAACATATCAGTATCAAAAAGGTTCATTAGGTAGCGGAGTTCCAAGTAATCCGATTGATGATTTGTCAAAAGTTATTTTAAACTTTGATGAAAATGGAAAAGTAAATTCAGTTAATTTGAGTGATGCAACTAATGGCAAGATTACAACAAATGTTAATTCATCAAAAACTAAATTCTCGGCATCTTTTAATGATGTGAACCAGTACATATACACAAAAAAAGCATCTTCTATTTGCTTGGAGTACAATAAACTAACCGATGTAGAAAAACTTCAGCTTCGTCAATTTGAACTTGACAGCCGTAACTGCAATACATCTAAGATGCAGAATGCATTTGGACAATACTCATCTGATGCAACATCAAAAATCAAGGTGTATTACAATGCTGACGGTTCTGTTGCAGGTATTGATATGTCCGGTGTCAAGGGTGGAACAGCAACGGAAAAACCAAAAGGCTCTGTATTTGAAACAACAATAGGAGATATAAGACAATTTACTCCTGATGCAGAACTTTCTAATATATGTTCAGATTTTAACAAACTAAGTGATCTCGAAAAGATTCAATTAGGTCAACTTGAATTGGATAGTCGAAATTACAATGTTTCAAAAATTAAAGACTCTTTTTCACAATATCCATCTGATTGTTCCTGTACAATAAAACTTGATAAAAACCGCACGAGTGATATAATAAAAAAGAAACAAAAAACAGGAGTAAAATTCAAATGTCACAAAAATACGACAAAGAATATAAGGTGCAGGCAGTGCTGCTTGCGAGAAAAATTGGAAACGGCAATGCAGCGAAGGAGCTTAAAGTCCCTGAAGGCACTCTGTACGGCTGGATAAAGGCTGCAAAAGTGAGAGTTAGGTTGGGTGCGGCAATACGGAATAGAGTGTTTTTGTCATAGTACAGAAGATATGATAGATACGAAAAGAATCACTTATAGCAGGAACGATCTGTTTTCTGATGAAATTTTAAGAATCACAAGACAGTATAAAGTTCCGGAATTATGTTATATTATTGCTTATCAAAAAGAGTTAGACAAAAGATACGTTTCATTTGAGGACGCATTAGGTCCTGTATTAGGAAATGGAATGGCAGCTATTATAATATGCAATGACTTTGCTGTCATTGAAACAGAACAGTATTCTGGAACACCGTTTCGCTATATTTTACACGGATAAATTCCAGTTTGCAAAAGATGATAATCCCATAAAAAATATTGGTGATATTAGTCGGCGATAACCCAATTTGTAAACTTTTTGAAAACAACAGCAAAAAAGACATTTCTCAAACCCTTTCTCCTCTAAATTCCTGTAAAAAACTCAAAAAATACCCTTGCTGAAAATCGGTAAGGGTATGGTAAGGGTACGGGGTATATTTCGGTAACATTATTTATTTTTTTAAAACGACAACAAAAAACACGCCACCTCGATAAAATACCGAAATTGCGTGTTTTTTCTTCATTGGATTACCCATAAGGATAATCATTATTTGGTTGCGGGAGCCAGATTTGAACTGACGACCTTCGGGTTATGAGCCCGACGAGCTACCGAGCTGCTCCATCCCGCGTCAACGTGTTATATTATATCACGTTTTAAGTGATTTGTCAATAGAAAATCGCAAAAAAAATAAATTATATGTATATGTAATATAATTATCAGTATAATTAAGATATAACTGTATATAATACACAATTAATAATTATCTTTACCATAAATATAAGCTTCTCTTGCATCTTTCAAAGATGATAAAACATTAGAAAAATTAGGTTCCATAATGTTTTCATTTACTGTTTTATGCTGTAATTTCAAAGCGGAATACATTCCAAAAAGCCACTCCGTTGCGTGAATTCTTGAACCTAAATCAAGGTGAAGATATATAAGAACAAGCTGAAATAAAGGGTCAACACGTTTTCCATGTTCACCTGAAAAAATCCATCTTAATTCTTTGAGCTTGTCTTCATCGTAAGTACTTATCAAATAAATAATATCCGAAATTACATCTTCTGAACCGCTTATACTTCCATCAGGCGAACCATAATAATAAACAAGCATTTTTACATAATCCATTTTGTACAGTTTGCAAAGGGCTATAAATTTCTCTATATCCGGAGTTGATATACCATTTTCGTAATTTCCAATAGTCGAACGTCTTACTCCAATTTCAGCGGCTGCCTGTTCCTGAGAAACACCTGAATCTATTCTTGCTTTCTTCAATCTTTCTGCTACATCGGGTCTCATATTGATGATCCTCCATACTTTTTCTTTTGATTTATTCTATCATATATAAATATATTTTTAAGTATTTAATTGTTAATATTTTTTTAAATATGACTATTGCTCCCTTTTTCTGATTTTTTTCGACAAATTTCACTCCTTGAATTATATTTATTATCATTTTTTTGTCTTTAAGTATTGACAAGTTTCTTTTACTGGTATATAATATAATCAATCCATTTGTTGAATAAACAGGAAATACTACCAAATAAATTTAATTATAGGGAGAAAAAGGTTATGGACGATAAAAAAATTCTCATTATTGGCGAAGAATCAAAACACGTAGGACTTGCACACAGCTTAAAAAGGTACTATTCAAATGTCTGTACAAGAAAAGCGGATAAGGACATTATTTCCGAGTATTTAAAGAATACAAAATATGATGTTGTTATTGCACCTATCAGAATAGAAGGAACTGATATATTTACTTTCTTTGATAATCTGAAAAACTCACTTTTTTTCTTTCCGAAAATAATACTTATCTATCCATATAATTCCACAGTTATAGACGTTATTGCAAGACAATTCGGCTTTTTAACACTTAAAGAGGGTTCTTTTAGCATAACCGAAATAATATCTACAATCGAACAAGATGCTCCGATAGTAGAGAACAAAAAAGACATCTTGTCAACTCCAAAACTCACGGAAGAAGAAAGAAGAAAAAGAATCTATCTGAAAGCAACTGAACTCATAAATAAAAGTGGTATACCGACAAATATAAAAGGTTATTACTATTTAAGAGATGCGGTTATCTTATGCGTTGAAAATCAGAACGGCTGTTTAATATCGTACACAAAATGTCTTTGTCCTAAAATTGCACAGAAACATGGTGCTACTCAATCAAGCATTGACCGTTCTATAAGACACGCAATTAATGTCGCCTGGAATACAAGTTCGTATATTCATGACAATATGAAACATAAGCCGACAAGTTTCCAGTTGATAACAACATTTGCCGATTCAATAAGAACCTCTTATATGGAATAGTTTCTTTGCTTTATTTAACTTGGCAAATATGAAAAATGTCACCCTCCATTCTTTTCAATAAATTTCACTACAAAAAACGACTCTATTTTTGTTTTGAGTCGTTTTTTACTTTATAGCTATATGTAATAATTTATGGAAATGATATAAAAGTTTTCTTGTTTCATTATGTAACATATCTATTGCCTCTTACTTTTAGTATACGCTTCTTATCGAGCTTTTGCAGTATTTTATGAAAATACTATAGCTATTCAAAATTTTTGTAACTGAGTAGATTTTCAAAAAAATCTTGCAAAATAAAAAGAGTACTCTCTTACAAAAAGCACTCTTTTATTTTCTATAAAAATGGTTGGGATAGCTGGATTCGAACCAGCGGAATGACGGAGTCAAAGTCCGTTGCCTTACCACTTGGCTATACCCCAATATCAACACAAAATACCTATATATTATATCATACTTTTGTTTATTTGTCAATATTAAACCCAA
>JALEJO010000087.1 GCA_022769365.1 Oscillospiraceae bacterium
GAAATGGAAGAAATAGCTGCATATTTCGGCAAAAAAACACTCAGAGAAACAGATGAGTCAGAATTTTTTGCATCTATAAAAAAACTTAGAGAAAATCATTCAGACAGAGCAATACTTCGTGCAATTCATTTCTTTAATGAAGACAGAAGAGTTACAACAATGAAAGAACTTCTTGAAAAGAATGATTTTGAAGGCTTTATAGATATTGTAAACGAATCAGGCGAGTCATCTGCTGAATTTTTGCAGAATAATTATTCATCAAAGAAATTATCTGAACAGGGAATACCTCTTGCAATTGCAGTCAGCAAGACTGTTTTAAAAGGCAAAGGTGCAGTAAGAGTACATGGCGGCGGTTTTGCAGGAACAATACAGGCATTTGTTCCAAATTCAATGAAGATTGAATATATAAATTCACTTGAAAAAATTTATGGCAAAAACAGTTGCTACGTTTTAAATCTTAGAAAATACGGTGGAATTGAAGTTACTTCTGAAAAGTAACGGAGGTGTTTTGAAATGATATATGATGTTTTGCAGGAACTTATTAACTATGGTATAAAAAACAATTTGATTGAAAAAGATGATGAAATTGTTGTAAGAAATCAGCTTATTGATGCAATCGGGCTTGAAAACTGGGAAAATCCTGAAGAAATATCAGAAACAAGATCAGTTCAGGCAATTCTTGATGATATTATCGAATATTCTTGCAAGAATGGTATAATTCCTGAAACAAATGCATCAAAAGACCTTTTTGATACAAAAATAATGGGAATTTTCACTCCGCTTCCATCAAGCGTCAGAAAGAAATTTTATAGTGAATATGAAAACAGTCCGAAAAATGCAACGGAATGGTACTATAAATTCAGCAAAGATGTAAATTATGTAAGAAGCGAACGCATAGAAAAGGATATTAAGTGGAAATATAATTGTGAATATGGCGAACTTGATATAACAATAAATATGTCGAAGCCTGAAAAAGACCCGAGAGATATTGCAAATGCAAAGAAAAGCAAGGCAGTAAATTACCCTAAATGTCAGCTTTGCATTGAAAATGAGGGTTATGCAGGACGTTCAAACCACCCTGCAAGACAGAATTTAAGACCTGTTCCTGTTGAAATTTCAGGAAAAGAATGGTATTTGCAGTATTCACCTTACGGATATTATAACGAACATTGTATTTTGTTTAACAAAGAACATACTCCAATGGTGATTGATAAAGATGTTTTTGGAAAGCTTTTTGATTTTGTTGAAAAGTTTCCGCATTATTTTATAGGTTCAAATGCAGATTTGCCTATTGTAGGCGGTTCTATTTTAACACATGAACATTTTCAGGGCGGTAATTACACATTTGCAATGGCAAAAGCACCTGTTGAATATGAGTTTAAACTTGAAAATTATCCTGATGTTAAATCGGGTATAGTAAAGTGGCCTATGTCTGTTATAAGACTTTCATCTGAAAACAGAAAGTCACTTGAAAAGGCAAGTGCTGAAATACTTGAAAAGTGGAGAAAATACACAGATTCTGACGTTTCAATTTATGCTGAAACTGATGGTGAACCACATAACACAATAACACCTATTGCAAGAAAAAAAGGCGATGTTTTTGAAATAGATCTTGTTTTAAGAAACAACCTTACAACAAAGGAAAGACCTTTCGGACTTTATCACCCTAACGAATCACTTCATCACATAAAGAAAGAAAATATAGGTCTTATTGAAGTTATGGGACTTGCTGTATTGCCTTCAAGATTAAGCAGTGAACTTGAAGAACTCAGAAAAGCAATGCTTGAATGCAAAAATATATACCAGATAGACAGCTTAAAACATCACGCTGAATGGGCTGATGAAGTAAAGGCAAAACATCCTGAATTTAATGAAGCTAATTCAAAAGAAATAATTGAAACAGAAACAGGTCTTGTTTTCAAAAAGGTTCTTGAAGATTCAGGAGTATTCAAACGTAATGAAGAAGGAAAGAAAGCTTTTGTAAAGTTTACTGAAACTCTTTAAAATAAAGAAAATATAAAAATAAACAGAATGGGAGTGTATAAAATATGATTAAGAAGTACAGATACGGCGAACCAATTGAAACAGATGCAGTTGTTGAAAAAATCGAAGAAACAGAATCAGCACTTGATTTCTTTGAAAAAATTGAAAACGGATTTACTAAAAAACTTGGCAAAAATGAACGTGTTTACGGACTTGGTGAACAGGTTCGTGGCATAAACAAACGTGGCTGGCAATATGTAAGTTATAATTATGATAATCCTAATCACGAAGAAGACACTCATTCTCTTTATGGTGCACATAATTTTCTTATATTCAGCGGAGAAGAAATTTTTGGTGTATTCTTTGATTATCCGGGAAAACTTACCTTTGATATTGGATATACCGATAATTCAGTTATAACAGTAACTCCTGAAACTGAAAATCTTGATGTTTATATTATAACAGGCAAAGATGAAAAGGATATTGTAAAGCAGTTCAGAAAGATTATAGGAAAAAGTTATATTCCGCCTGAATGGGCTTTTGGTTTTGGTCAAAGCAGATGGGGTTACAAGACAGAAGAAGACATCAGAGAAGTTGCAAGAAGATATAAAGAAAAAAATATCCCTCTCAGTATGATTTATCTTGATATTGACTATATGAAAGATTATGAAGATTTCACAGTTGATGAAGAAAAATTTGCTGATATAAAGAAACTTTCTGACGACCTTAAAAAAGACGGAATACATCTTGTTCCTATTATTGATGCAGGTGTAAAAATAGAAAAAGGCTATGAACTTTACGAAGAAGGAGTTAAAAACAACTACTTCTGTAAAGATACAAACGGCAATGATTTTGTTGGTGCTGTATGGCCTGGAAGAGTTCATTTCCCTGATTTTATGCAGAAAGAAACACGTGACTGGTTCGGTAAAAAATACGGAAGATTTATTGAAATGGGCATAGAAGGTTTCTGGAATGATATGAACGAACCTGCTATTTTCTACACAGAAGACAGACTTCAGGAAACGCTTGACAAGATTCAGGAACTCTCAAAATCAAATATGGGAATTGTTGAGTATTTTGACTTTACAGGCACAGTTGCAGGCTTAAACGGCAACACAGGCGATTATACTAAGTTTACTCACAAAATGGGAGATAAAACAGTTCTCCATAAGGATATTCACAACCTTTACGGTATGAATATGACACGTTCCGCAAGTGAAGCAATAAAAGAAATGTATCCTGATAAAAAGGTTCTTTTCTTCTCACGTTCTTCATATATCGGTGCACACAGATACGGCGGTATATGGCAGGGTGATAATAAATCATGGTGGTCACATATTCTTCTTAATTTCCAGCAGCTTCCATCACTTAATATGTGCGGATTTTTGTTTATAGGTTCAGACATCGGAGGATTTGGCTGTGATACAACAGAAGACCTTTTAATGAGATGGATGCAGATGAGTGTGTTTACTCCGCTTATGAGAAATCATTCGGCAGATGGCACAAGACTTCAGGAACTCTATCAGTTTAGGAACTGCGACGACCTGAAAAAAATTGTTGAAATCAGATATGCACTTATTCCTTATCTTACAAAGGTTTATATGAATGCGGCAGAAAATGATGAAATGATGTTCAGACCGCTTGCATTTGATTATGCAGACGATGAAATGGCTTGCAGAGTTGAAGACCAGCTTATGTTTGGTAATGAAATGATGCTTGCACCGATTTATACACAGAATGCAGAGGGCAGATATGTTTATTTACCTGAAGATATGTATCTTGTTCGTATGCGTGGTGTTGATGATTACGACGTTGAAAGAATGTCGGCAGGACATTCTTATGTATCTGCAAAACTTAATGAAATGATATTCTTTGTTAAAAACAAGGATTCATTAAATGATATAATCTCAAAGTAACTTTGAAAAAAGCGTGTCAATTCAAAATTGGCACGCTTTAATTTTATTTGTTGATAAGATAATCAAGAACTTTTTCTGCATTTTCAAATGAAACAAAAAATGCATATTCATTTTTTGTACTTTCAGGGTCTGCACCATCTTTTTGATAGGCAAGGTTTTTCATAAGTAAATCTGTATATTTTTTATACATTTTTCCTGTGCTTGGAATATTTATTCTTAATTCTTTCGCACGATAGAAAATATCCATTGCTTTTTCACCATCAATTTTAATTCTCGTATTTTTTACAAGTGAGGTTATAACTTCAACATTCGGTTTATTTTTTGTTATTTTGCTTAAAATGTTTTCTGTTTCATCTTTTGCTTTTTGCTGATAAGGTCTTAATCCTGCCATTTTATATATTCCTTTCCTGCATAAATTAAATTATTATGTGTATATTTTACAGCTATACACATAATAAATAAACATAGTTCAAGTGAAATTTGTTTGTACAAATATTGACTTTTTGTTGAAAATATGGTATAATTAAAAGGTATATAAAGTAATTTAAATTATACTCAGATTAAAAACGGGAGTGATAATATGAAGATAAAAAAAGGTTTTACTCTTATAGAACTTATGACTGTTTTAGC
>JALEJO010000106.1 GCA_022769365.1 Oscillospiraceae bacterium
ATAATTTTATTTTTTTGTAATAAAGAAAACCTCCTGTTTTGCTGCTAATTAATAATAGCAAAACAAGAGGTATTTTTAGTATTAAAATAAAAAACTCTCCAAAAGTTGGAGAGTTTATTTTTCAAGCACCCTGTGGTGTAGGGGGTGTGGTTAACATAATGAGCCTGAAGAAGAAAACCTCCATAAGGAGTTTCAAACACCCTGTGGTGTAGGGGGTGTGGTTAACTTGATACACATGATGTTACTGATGTAGATTTGACGTTTCAAACACCCTGTGGTGTAGGGGGTGTGGTTAACCCCATTTTTCAAATTTACTATATTTTTGCCTATTTATAGGCGATTTTTAGCCATCTTCATCACGTAACCAACACCGTTTTATCACTGAATCATCACAAAACTCAAGCCCATTTTAATGCTTTTTTGCGTTTTTTGACTCATTTTTTCAGTGTCTCAACATGTTATATTATAGCATAATTTTTGAGATTTGTCAAGTTTTTTAATGAAATCTTTTTCAGAATTTTTGTGCAAATTGTTCCACAATTAAATTAAAAAAAGCCGCTGATATTTATTGAATTATACCAACGACTTTTTATATCTTTATCTATTCAATTTATATTTTCAACAATCAACAATCAACCTATATTTTCAACTACTCTTTCAACAACGTGTTGAAAACTCTGTTGAAACTCAAATTTATCGAAAACGCAAAAGTTCCGTTTTTCGACATTATTCCGTTCAAAAATATTTTTTTAAACTATAATTCAACCCGTTATCAACTTGTAATTCAACATTGATTAGTCAAGTTGAAAATGTTTGTTTCACATATTTCAACAGTGTTTTCAACAGAATGTTGAAATCTGTCCCGGAATAATTCTTGCCTCTCCTGAATTAAGATGAAGTATTTCGCCATCGTCAAATTGCACAACAAGCGATGCCTTGTCATCTATGTCTATCGCAGTGCCGATAACTTCTTTTCCATTTCGTGAGACCGCAACTTTTTTGCCCATAATGCAGGATTTTGCTCTGTATGTTTCAATAAATTCACCTGTTGTCATATTATCAAGACGTTTTTCAAGATTATTTGAAAGTTCCGCTGCAAGGATACTTCTTGAAATTCTTTTACCTGTTTCATCCTCTATTGAAGTTGCAACATTAAAAAGTTCTCTTGGAAGATTCTTTTTAACATTAAAAACATTTATTCCTATTCCGATAACAACATAATCAAGTGAACATTCTTCAAAGCCGATAGAAGCTTCTGTTAAAATTCCGACAAGCTTTTTTCCGCCCAGATAAATATCATTAACCCATTTTATCTGTGTTTCAGTATCGCCGAGTTTATCTATCGTTTCAGCGGTTGCAACTGCCGCACAAGCCGTTATATACTGTGAAAGTTCTATTGAAATATCGGGTTTTAAAAGAACGGAATAGTAAAGTCCGAAGTTATGCGGTGAGAAAAATCTTCTTCCCATTCTTCCTTTCCCGCCTGTCTGATTATCTGAAATTATTATCGTTCCGTTTGTAAATTCAGATTTTGCAAGCTGTTTTGCATAATTATTTGTTGACTCAACACTATTCAAAATAATTATATCGCTTCCGATATATTTTGTTTTTAAATTTTCTTTTATAACTTTTTTATTAAGATAGTCATAACCTTCGGCAAATTTATATCCGTGCTGACGTTTTGTTATTATCTGAACTCCATCTGCCTGCAATTCCTTGACAGATTTTGAAACAAAACTTCTTGTTATTCCAAGTCTTTCAGCAAGTACCGTTCCTGTTATAAATTCTTTATCATTTAGCTGCTGACATATTTTATCTTTATTTGTCATACTATAAAACCTTCTTTCATAAATATAGAATGAAAAATTCAAATAAAAAAATCCGATGCCTTAGCATCGGATTTTGGTGACCCGTACGGGAATCGAACCCATGATCCCGCCGTGAAAGGGCGATGTCTTAACCGCTTGACCAACGGGCCTTCTATGGTAGCGGCAGTAGGATTTGAACCAACGACCAATCGGGTATGAACCGAGTACTCTAGCCAACTGAGCTATGCCGCCATATATAGCCGCTAACAATTTAATAAGAATTTTTCTTCTCATCTCATCTGCGACTATTCTATTATACACTTTTTTTCTTTAAAAGTCAAGCTTTTTTTTGAAAAAAATCAAGTTTGTGCAAAATAAATAAATTACCCAACAAATTCATATTTAATATAATGCATATGTAACATTAATCATCATAAGAATTTTTTGCAGCGTTATATCCTGCTTTAAATTGATTGATACCTTCTTTTGCAAGATTTCCTGCAAGCTGATTTCTTGCTCGGGCTGAATCAGCTGAATCTATTTTCTTTCCGCAATTCGGGCATACCCAGTGTTTGCCTCTTGCACCAAGTGCCGCACCGCCTAAAAGTCCGACAGGTCCGAGAAGAAAAGCACCGACAGCCGCACCTATTGCAGCACCTTTTCCGTCAACTCTTTTTTCTGTCATTTCAACATTACAATCTTCACAACGCATAACTATTTCTCCCTTTTCATAAATTTTTATTATTTTTGAACCATAAAATTGATTCTGTTTATATTATACTATCTGTACAAGACAGATGTATGTCCGTTATTAAAATGTTTACAAAATCACACTGAATTTTATTAATTAGGAATTAGGAATGAGGAGTGAGGAATTGTGGTGTCGCCTGAAGGCGACAAATCCCCCTCTGTCACTTCGTGACATCTCCCCAAGGGAAGAACACCTCTAAGTCAGCATTAACTGACAGCTCTCCTTAAAAGGAGAGCCATAAAACAACTTTGCAAATCTAATTAAAAGCCGCTCGGAGAGGTTTTTAAATCCGTCAGCGATAGCTGACACATTAATTTCTCACTCCTCATTCCTAATTTCTCATTATAAAAAACATTTTCAATTAAAAAGTTGACACTTATATAAATTTCTGATATAATATAAAAAGTGATATCAAATACTACAAATAAAAAATAAAGTTAAGGAGATTTTTAAAATGCAGACAAAAAAAGCCACAGCAAAAAATAACTTTGGCTCAAAACTCGGTTTCATATTGGCGGCGGCAGGTTCAGCTGTCGGTCTTGGAAATATCTGGAGATTTCCATATCTTGCGGCAAAATACGGCGGCGGTATTTTCCTGCTTGTTTACCTTATTTTCGCTGTTACATTTGGTTTTGCCCTTATGATGACCGAAATATCAATAGGCAGACGTACAGGCAAAAGTGTTATGCACGCATATTCAGATATAAACAAAAAATTCAAGCCTCTTGGATGGCTTGCAGGTGCTATACCTGTTATTATTCTGCCTTATTATTGCGTTATAGGCGGATGGGTTGTTAAATATCTTGCAGCTTTTGTTTCCGGAAATGGTCAAAATGCCGCAGGTGACGGTTCATATTTTACAAATTTTATAGGTCATGCAGGTATGCCTGTTTTGTTCTTTGCAATTTTCATTATTGCAACAGCCGTAGTCGTTATGCTTGGAGTTCAAAAAGGAATTGAAAAAGTAAGCAAATTTATGATGCCTTTGCTTCTTGTTTTAATTGTGGGAATTGCAATTTATACACTTACTCTTCCGGGAGCAATTGACGGTCTTGTGTACTACGTAAAGCCTGATTTCAGCCAATTTTCAATTAAAACAATTATTGCAGCTGTTGGACAGCTTTTCTATTCAATGTCCCTTGCAATGGGAATTATGATAACATATGGTTCTTATATGCGTAAAGAGGATAATATTGAAACATCAGTACGTCAGATTGAAATTTTTGATACAGTTGTTGCATTTCTTGCAGGTCTTATTATTGTTCCGTCTGTTTTCGTTTTTTCAGGCGGTGATAAAAGTGCATTAAATGCAGGTCCGAGCCTTATGTTTATAACTTTACCAAATGTTTTCAAAGAAATGGTAGGAGGTCAGATTGTAGGATCTGTATTTTTCCTTCTTGTTGTACTTGCTGCAATGACTTCTTCAATTTCGCTTATGGAAACAGTTGTATCAATGGTTGAAGAACGTTTCGGATTGAAAAGATTTCCTGCCTGCCTTATAGTTACAGTCATTTCTTTTGTTATCGGACTTCTTTCAATTTTCGGCTACAGTATTTGGTCAGATTTTACTATTTTCAAAATGCAGATACTCGACTTTTTCGATTACATAAGCAATAATATTATGATGCCTATTGTTGCACTTATGACTTGTATTTTAATAGGATTTGTTGCAAAAACTACCTATGTTGAAGAAGAAATTGAACTTAATGAAAAATTCAAATCAAAAAAACTCTATCGCATTATGATAAAATATATCTGCCCTGTTTGTATGCTTCTGATTTTGTTCTCTTCACTCTTCCTCACACTTTAAGCATAGGTTTTCAAATTTAATTGTATAAATTTCTCAAAAAAGCATTGACAAACAGCATTTAAAATGATATAATATACACAATCCATTTGATATGGATAATCTTTAGAAAACGGGTGATTATAATGACACATAAAGATGCAAATCCTGAAATCTGTCATTGCATGAAAGTTACATACAGAGATGTTGAAGATGCAATAAATTCATCTGAAAAACTTACAGATGTTACAGAAGAATTTAAGGAAGTACAGGAAAAAACACAGTGTACGACAGGTTGTGGCGGTTGCTACAATGATATTCTTGTTGCAATTTCAGAAATTATGAACGGCTGATTTAAAAAGCGATAAAAGCATATACCGCCTTATTACAGGTGGTATATGCTTTTTTATTTTTAATCAAAAATTACAATATTAAAAAATAAAAAAGTCCCCCCAAAAAGGAGGACTTTTTATTTTTATAACTGCCTTATGATTTTGAAATTATAGGCATATCTGATTCTGTATAAGTACCAACAATAATTTTAAGAATTGTAAGAGTATCGTTTGCATCTAATTTTTTGTCATTATAACAATCAGCATTTGCCTTGCCTTCTTCTGATAAAATAGCACTGTTTACAAGATATTTATTAAGAAGAACTGCATCTGCAACCGTTACTTTTCCATCAATATTAACATCGCCCCACTTGCTTACTCTCGTCTGTGAAGTTTCAGTAGTATTATCGGAAGGGTCAGTATTAGCAGTAGTGGTATCAGAAGTAACAGGTTCAGATGAGGGTGTTGTTTCTGTTGGATCTGTCGCTGTTTCCGTTGTTGGTTCAGTTGATTCTGATGTTGGGTTTTCTGTTGTTTCAGTTGGTTCTTTTGTAGTTGGTTCTGTAGGCTTTGGAGTTGTTCCGTCAGGTTCTGTACCCCATATAAGTGTATCACCATCATACATTGTTATTTTGTCTGTAACAACCATAGCATCTTCGCCGCCCTGTTCAAGACCTTCAAAAGAATAGTCGTTTGACGGATCCCAAACGCCCTGAATGTTGTCAGGAATAGAAATTCTGAACTGGCATTCACTTCTGTGTTCTGACTGTCCTGTTGGCATAACAACGCTGCCGTCTGCAAATGAAAGCTTTACATAATAGATATTATCCTTGTACTGGATAGGTTCTGAAATAGAGATTTTTCCTTCATCGCCTGAATGCTGGTCATAACCTACTTTAACCGTTACATCATTGATTGAATAACCTGCATCAACAAGTTCGCTTATATCAAAATAATAGTTATATGAAAGGTCCTTGATTGTTCTTGCAGGCCATGCTGTGTGGTTCATTGCAAAAGCTTTGATTTCAGTATAGCTTGAAGCCGCCTGATTTATTGAAGCTTTCATAAAGAATTCGTCCCACTGCGGTGTGCCATCATTTTCAGGTGGGAAGTCTGCATCAAGGGAACCGCCATGCTTGCTTACCAAGGCACATAAAGCACCTGTATAACCTGCATTATAGTCTATTGCGACTTCTGTATACTGATAATCGCTAATTTTATCAGAGAATTTATCATTCTGGTCCGGGCCGCCGACTAATGCACCATAAAGAGTATGTGCGTGCATTTTTGCATCTTCGCCCTCTGTCTGACCGATATTACTCCACTTATCATTCCATGCACCGCTTGATGTTCTGTGGTGCCATGCCTGTGTGTAGCCTTCGCCAAAACCTACAACATAACTTCTCTTTGATGAATTACCACCAAAACAATAATTCATTACGTTATCTGCAAATTTTGTATACTTTTCAACGTCTGCTGAATCATCTTTGAAAATTGTATCACACGCAATATATGCTGCAAAAGCTGTTGTTGTTGCATGACGGAGTGAACCCCACTGGAAAAGCCAAGGAAGACCGTCAGGTGTATATGTTATCTGCTTTCCGCCGTAACCTGTTGTCCAGAATTCAAGGTGTTTTCTGAACTGGTTTTTCCAAGTTTCATCGCCTGTGTTTATAGCATAAAGAAGAGTTCCTGCCTGCTGCATATCGTCCCAGCAGATACCCCATGTATACTTTAAGTCTGATGACTGTTCTTCTTTTCCAAGATTTGGAATATAGTCTGATTTGCAAAGGTCAAGATATTTCTGTTCACTTGTTGCCATATAGAGGAAGTTAGCCGCTGTGAAGAGGTCATCATAGAATGTTGAAATTTTATAATATGATGTTTCTTCAGGGTCATTTCCTATTTCACGTTCAGCATCTGCACGGCTGAAGAGGTCTGTTGCGTGTTCAAGATAAGTTTTTGCCTTGTCAGGATTTGTATCCTTTAAAAGCATATAACCAATTGAAAGGGCTGCTGCCATCTGTGCTTCAATACAGCTGTCTTTGCAAGTATAATACGGACGAGGGTCTGTACCGCCTTTAAGTACATATTTTTTCATATATACTTCCGCACTGCCCCACCATACATGGTCAAAAGCACCTTCACCTATCATATAAACGATTTCATCGCCAAGGTCGCAGCCAACGAGATAATCAAGTCCCCACTGGAGATTGTTCATATACTCATCGTATTCGCCAAGTTCCTTAACACCGTCGCCATATTGGAGAAGTCCCCAGCCAAGCATTATTGAAGAATAGGCATTTGTAAGAGCAAATTTCAGGTGGTCACCTGCGTCGTACCAGCCGCCCTTAACATAGTCATTAACCATTGAGTCGTCACGCCAAACGACTTCGTTCCAGTCAGGAAGTACGCCTGACTGCTGAACTTCATAAAAATACATAGACTTCTGCAATGCAGAACCATAGTTATAAGAACCATCTGCATTAACATCTTTGTCTGTTTTTGCAGGAGCTGCCGCAATCGCTGTCTGTGCAGTATTTCCGATTACCGCTGAAATGCTTCCTGCTGCACTCGTAAGAGTGATAGCCGCAGCTGTAAGTGCTGCTGTTAATTTTGATTTCATTTACACATATCCTTTCCATAATCTTTTTAAACCAAAAGTTCAATACCTAAATTATAGCATATTGTTTGAAAAAAGTCAATGATTGATGAAATATTTTTGGGCAGATTTATCTTAAGAAAATATGAGAACAAAAATATTGCTTCATTTTTTATCCTTTTCAATAAGGCGTATATTCCTTAGCTTTTTGGTTATATTCATACATAGCATTAACCAGATTTACAAGGTTTTTGTCATATGATTCTGAATTTTCAAGCACATTTTTCATATAAGAAAAAGCTCTGTACTCCAAAGTTAATTCTTCTCCTGTTATTGAATTATAAACATAAAATGTATATTTATTGTCAAGATTCTGAGGTTTTATATTTTTTATGTAAAGATAATAACTATCTCCAGACTTTTCAGGTATAACTTCTTCACCTCTGCATTTGAAATAAAAATTTCCAATTTTATAGTCCGAACTAAGCTGATATTTTACCCTTATTGTTGTATCTGAACCAACCAAAAGAGTAGCACTTTTTACTTCAATTCCTGAAATTTTGTCGGATAAACTATATTTATATTCATCACCGATTTTTTTATTTTCTGAATAATCCTGAACTTCAACAGCCATATTTTCTGTATTTCTGCCTGTATAAAGCTGTGTATATGCACCATATCTGAGCATTGTATCTGCGAGTTCCTTATAGTTCTCACCATCTTCTATACTCTCAACATACTGCTTTACAGAATAATTTACACTGCTTCCTTTTTTACCATTTCCATAGAAAACCTGTGCTGTTATTTCATCTGCCATCTGGTCAGGACGAAGTTCAATGCTATAAATATATCTTGTTAAAGTTCCGTCTGAATTAACATTTTCAATGCCGCTTGAAATCATAACTTTTTTGTTTATTCCATTTTCGGAAGTAAACTGAATATATGCACCGCTGTCTTTTTTCACATCATCTGAAAGAAGCATATAATAGTTCATTATAACTCCGTCAGTAAGTGCTAAAGAAGCACTTTTAAATCCGTCTTTGTCGTTTTCAATTTTATTACAGTAAGTACATATACCGCCTTTTGAATAGTTATGGTCAGCATATTTGTCCGGTTCTTTGGTATTTGAGTAGCTTACATCTGCATCGCCTTTGTTACCCTCACACCCCGAATAAACTTTATTTTCATAAACTTTCATACCTTTCAAAACAGGAAAATCATCTTTATCTAATTCCTGTCCCCAGATATTTTCATTTTGTTCATTCTGCAAAAGATATGCAATTTCACCTGATGCAAATTTTTTTGATGTTGTTTCTGTGCCTGCTTTACATCCAAATTCACTGTATATATTATCATCTCCTTTGCAAGTATCGAGATAATAACAATTTTTAATAGTTCCTGAATTCTCTCCACATATGCCACCTGAAGCACCTGAAAATGTTATTTTACCTACATTGTAGCTATTTGAAATATTACCATTATTAAAAGCACAAATCCCACCTACATACTGGCTTGATTGTCCATCAACAAATCCATTATTATAGCAATTTATAACTGTACCTTCATTGTATCCGACAACACCACCAACATCAACTGAACATTTTACTGTTCCTTTACTATAGCAACCTGAAATTGTTCCTTGCGAATTGCGTCCACAAATTCCACCTGCATACATTCCGCCACAGTTAAAATATGAATTTTCAACTCCTACATTCAAGATTTTACCATTATATAAATATCCAAATAATCCTGCATTTTCATCTGAACCATTATAGTATAATCCACTTATAGTATGACCTTGTCCATCAAAAATTCCTTCATAACCATAACTGGAAATAGGCTTCCAATTTATCCAATTGCCTTTATTTTCTCCATTAAAATCCGAAATATTCCCAGTATTAACAATTATATCAGCTGTAAGAACTGCATTTTGTCTTCCATAATATCCCACTTCATTTGCAAACCAATAAAGCTGACCTGCATTTGAAATTTCATAAACATCATCAAATTCCCCATTATTATCAATATCATATTTATCTGTTGTTAAATCTGCTTTCTGATAAGTCCCATCACTTGCAAAACCGTTTGAATCATATTCTTCTGCATTTGCTAAAATATTGCCTTGAAAATATAACAAAGATGTTAAAACTGTTGTAACTGCTGAAATTGCTGCGATTGATTTTTTTATTTTTTGTGTCATATAATATTTACCTCCTAATAAATTATCTAGATTATTTTACTTTTTTATTATATCACATCCAAAAGTAATTGTCAATTATCAAAACAACCCCCGTGGGTTCTTTTACAAACTCACGGGGGTTGTTAAAGCTTTATTAAATCAAACTAATATTAGTTAATGATTGCTTCATCTGTTTCCTTATCAAAGAGGTGAATCTTTGTAGGGTCGATAGCAACTGTTAC
>JALEJO010000107.1 GCA_022769365.1 Oscillospiraceae bacterium
CTTATTTTATTATCTATATTTGTGCTTGCATCTCTTGTTTTTTCAGTTTTAGAAAAAAATGGCATAAATGTAAAAGTAAACAGAAAGGTTAAGGTACAGAGTAAATGAGTTTTTTAAACGATAAAGATAAAGAAAATGAAAAAAATATCAGTGTGACTCTTGTAACTCCTGATGACAGCGAAAAAAATGCGATTGTTATTTCCTTTTCTGAGATGTGGAAGTATGCAAAGAAATTTTTTGCACTTTGGATTTCACTTGCGATTGTTGCAGCATTTGTATCAGTTGGAATAGCTTATGCTTTTCAGAAATCATTTTATTTGGGCGATGCTACCGCATTGATAGGCTTAAATTATGATGGTATAGATAAGGGCCTTGATCCAAATGGAGATGAATTGGATATAACAAAAATTAAATCTCCATCTGTTATAGAAAATGCATTGACAAATCTTGATATGAATATTGAAAAATCAGATATTATCAGGCAAAATTTAAATATTACAGGTGTTGTTCCGGAAGATGCGATGGACGAAATGTCAATGTATTATGATGTTTTTTCAAATGGCAATAATTCAGCTCTTCAAGCGGCACAATCAATACTTGATTCCAAATTTTATCCAAGCAAGTACCTTGTAACATTTAATTATTTTAAGGCTGGATTTTCTTTTGAAGAGGGAAAAGAAATTTTAAACGAAGTTCTTAATTCGTATCGTTCGTATTTCTTTGAAACTTATAATTACAATGTTGCACTTGGTAGTTCGGTTTCAATTGTAGATTATACTACATACGATTATGCAGAAGCAGTTAATATTTTTTCAAATTCAATTGATTCTGTTACAGACTACCTTAACAATCTTAAGCAGGGTGATACATCAAATTTTCGTTCAAGTGCAACAGGATATTCGTTTGATGATCTTTTGGCCGAAGCTTCTTTAATCAAAAATAATGACCTTGATAGAACGTCATCATATGTTACTATAAACAATATTACAAAAAATGATAAAGATTCAATGGTATCTTATTATAAATATCTAGTTGAACAACTTGAAAGAAAAAAAGCAGTTTCAGCTTCTACTTTAAATTCAATAAATGATTCAATTGCATCATATGAAAAAGATCCCTTAATAATGGTGGTTGGTTCAGATAGTGAATCATCAACAGAAGAAAATGGAAAAACCGTAACAAAAGATGTAAACAAAGCTTATGATGAACTTGTTTCCCAAAAAATAGATACACAGAAAACTATTTCTTCATATAGTAAAAGTATCAGATACTACAATAGTATAATTTCAGCTTTTAATAAATCAAAATCTTCATCAAAAGAAGAGATTGCTAAAGCTGAAGATTATCTTAGTGTTCTTAATGATAGACTTCAAAAACTAATAGATAATACAAATAAAACTGCTGAGGAATATTATTCAAATGTTGCATTTGCCAATGCATATAAAGTACTTGTGCCTGCTTCAGGTTCTCAAAAAGAAGTTGTTTCAAGCAATGTGAAAATGCCTGTTTTAATATCAGAAGCCTTATTATTTGTTGTTTATATGGGAATTATTGTTATCGGATCAATTATTTCTGCAAACAAAAAGAAAAAGGAAGAGATAATTGAAAATCCAAGCGATGTTGACAATGAAATACGAGAGTAAAACATTATAATTGTACAAGAATCCTGCATTAATAATAAAATGCAGGATTTTATTATTAAAAAACTTTAAAAATCATTGACTTTTCTCTTTTAAGAGGGTATAATAGAAGTAATGACACTTTAGGAGGTAAAAGTATGAATTACTTGAGAAAAATGCCGTTGCCTGAGGAGATAAAAAAAGAATATCCACTCAGTGCTAAATCGGTTGAATTAAAGAAAGAACGTGATAAGAAAATAGCTGCAGTTTTTAAGGGCGAGTCAGATAAATTTCTTCTTATAATTGGACCTTGTTCAGCAGATAGAGAAGATGCTGTTCTTGAATATATTCACAAGCTTGCTGATGTTCAGGAGAAAGTTAAGGATAAGATTATTATCATTCCAAGAATATATACTAACAAACCACGTACAACAGGTGAAGGCTATAAGGGAATGGTTCATCAACCTGATCCTGAAAAGAAAGAAGATATGCTTAAAGGTCTTTTGTCAATAAGAGATTTACACACAAAAGCTATTGAACAGACTGGTTTATGTTGTGCAGATGAGATGCTTTATCCTGAAAATTATAGGTATTTATCTGATCTTTTATCATATGTTGCAATTGGTGCAAGATCAGTTGAAAACCAACAGCATAGATTGACAGCAAGCGGTTTAGAGATCCCAGTAGGTATGAAAAATCCAACTGGAGGAGATCTTTCGGTTATGATAAATTCAATAATTGCAGCACAGGCAAAGCAGACTTTTCTGTATAGCGATTGGGAAGTAAGTACAAATGGAAATCCACTTACACATGCAATTTTAAGAGGATATGTAAATAAACACGGTCAGTCACACCCTAACTACCACTATGAAGATATTATGCAACTTATCGATATGTATCAGAAAAAGAATCTCCAGAATATGGCTTGTATAATTGATGCTAATCACTCAAATTCAGGAAAGAAATATCTTGAACAGATAAGGATATGCAAAGAAGTTCTTCATAGTTGTAAACTTTCTGATGAAATAAGGAAGTTTGTTAAGGGATTTATGATTGAGAGTTATCTTGTTGATGGCAATCAGAAAATTGGTGATGGTGTTTATGGTAAATCAATCACAGATCCTTGTCTTGGTTGGGAAAAATCTGAAAAGCTTATATATGATATAGCTGACCTTTTATAATATTTGGAAGATATAACTAAATATATCTTAAAAATCATTATGATTATAGTTAGTTATGTGCATTGATTTATTTTTAAAAATATGATATAATAAACACAATACGCACGCATGACATTTGTATTTTGGTGGTATTTATAATCAAATATTTTAATATAATTTTTTGTCATGTGGAGGTTTAACCATAGGAGGAAATAAAAATGAGCGTAGTTTCAATGAAACAATTATTAGAAGCAGGTGTACATTTTGGTCACCAGACAAGAAGATGGAACCCTAAAATGGCACAGTACATTTTCACAGAAAGAAATGGTATCTATATCATTGATCTTCAGAAAACTGTGAAAAAACTTGAAGAAGCATATAACTTCGTTAAGGAACTCTCAGCATCAGGCAAGAATGTACTTTTCGTTGGTACAAAGAAGCAGGCTGGAGATTCAATTAAGGAAGAAGCTGTAAGAGCTGGTGCATATTATGTTAATGCAAGATGGCTTGGCGGTATGATGACAAACTTCAAGACAATTCAGAGAAGAATTACAAGACTTGAACAGCTTCATGAAATGGAAACAAATGGTACTTTTGACCTTCTTCCAAAGAAAGAAGTAACAAAGCTTAATCTTGAAATAGAAAAGCTTGAAAAGTTCCTTGGTGGTATCAAGACAATGAAAGAACTCCCTGGTGCACTTTTCATAGTTGACCCAAGAAAAGAAAGAATTGCTGTTTCAGAAGCAAAGAAGTTAAATATTCCGATTGTTGCTATTGTAGATACAAACTGCGATCCTGATGAAATTGATTATGTAATTCCTGGTAACGATGATGCAATCAGAGCTGTAAAGCTTATTGCAGGAGTTATAGCTGATGCTATCATTGAAGGTAGACAGGGTCAGGACAGCGAAGAAGTTGCTGCTTCAGAAGCTGAAGAATCTACAGAAGAATAATTATAAAGGAGTAAGTATATAATGGCAAATTTTACAGCTAAAGATGTAAATGAACTTAGAAAGTCAACTGGTGCTGGACTTATGGATTGTAAGAAGGCACTTACAGAAGCTGATGGTGATACAGAAAAGGCTGTTCTTATCCTTAGAGAAAAAGGACTTGCTACTCAGGCTAAGAAAGCTGGCAGAGTTGCTGCTGAAGGAAGTGTTGTAGCAGTTACTAATGATGATAATTCAATTGGTTGCATTGTTGAAGTAAACTCAGAAACAGACTTTGCAGCTGGTACAGATACATTTAAGGGATTTGTTAATGATGTTGCTCAGGCAGTTATTGCTGGAAATCCTGCTGATGTTGAAGAACTTAAAAAGACAGTAATTCCTGGTAAAGGCATTACAGTTAATGAAGCTTTTGATTCAGTATTCCTTGAAATAAGAGAAAATCTTCAGATTAGAAGATTTGTAAGAATGGAAGGAATAGTTGTTGGATATACTCACAGTGACAGAAAGAAGGCTGCTATTGTTGATATGACATCATCTGTTGGTGTTAATGATACAATCAGAGAAGTTGGTAAAGACTGTGCAATGCAGGCTGTTGCTATGAAACCAGCATACTTTAAGCCAGAAGATGTTCCTGCAAGTGTGATTGAAGCTGAAAAGGTTATTATGCTTGAACAGATGAACAATGATCCTAAGATGGCTTCAAAGCCTGAAAAGGTTAAGGAAAATATTCTTAATGGTAAGGTTAAGAAGTATTATACTGAAAACTGCCTTATCAATCAGGAATTTGTTAAGGATTCAAGCTTTACTATTTCATCATATGTTGCAGATGCAGCTAAGAAACTTGGTGCAGAAGTTGCTCTTACAGGTTTTGCACTTTATGAATGCGGCGAAGGAATCGAAAAGAAAGAAGACAACTTTGCTGATGAAGTTTCAAGCATGATTAAGTAAATAAAATTTATTATGGGCATAGTTTTTTCTATGCCCATAATTTGAATTGACACTTTTGAAAGGTTACTTTATGGACAAGAATAAAAGATTATTGCTCAAAATAAGCGGTGAGGCTCTCGCTGGCGATAAAAAAATGGGCGTTGATAATGCTGTTCTTAAAAAAATTGCTGAACAAATAAAACTTGCAGTTAATGATGGCTATCAGATTGCTATTGTTGTAGGCGGTGGAAATTATTGGCGTGGAAGATCAAATGAAATGTTTGATAATACTAAATCAGATTATATAGGAATGCTTGCAACAACAATGAATGCACTTATAATCTCTGATATGCTTGAATCAATCGGTGTTCCGTCAAGAGTTCAGACTGCTGTTGAAATGATCAAATTTGCTGAACCGTACATAACAAGAAAAGCGGTTGCTCATCTGGAAGAAGGCAAAGTTGTTATTTTTGGCTGTGGAACAGGAAATCCTTGCTTTTCTACTGACACTGCCGCTGCACTTCGTGCTATTGAAATTAAAGCAGATATGATTCTTAAAGCAACTATGGTAGATGGAGTTTATGACAAAGATCCAAATAAATACGATGATGCTGTAAAGTTTGATGAGATAACATTCAAAGAAATTTTGAGTAAAAACCTTAAAGTTATAGACAGTACAGCAGCAGCACTTTGTCAGGAAAATCATATGCCTTTACTTGTTTTTGATATATCAGATGAAACAAATATTTATAAAGCAATAAAATCAGACGAAAAAATTGGTACTAAAGTTATATTTTAATAGGAGATAAAAAATGAATGCTATCACAAAAGAATGTTCAGAAAAGATGAACAAGTCTATTGACCATTTTAGTAAAGAACTTGCCTCAATAAGAGCTGGACGTGCTAATCCTGCTGTTCTTGATAAGGTTATGGTTGATTACTATGGTGTTCCGACAGCCATTAATGCAATGGCGGCAGTTTCCGTGTCTGAATCAAGAATACTTGTTATACAGCCATGGGATAAGACATCAATAAAGGAAATCGAAAAAGCTATACTCGCTTCTGATATAGGAATAAATCCTTCTGATGATGGAGATAAGATAAGACTTGAATTCCCGAAGCTTACAGAAGAAAGAAGAAAAGAACTTTCAAAAGACATTAAAAAAATCGGTGAAGATGCAAAGGTTAATGTAAGAAATATAAGAAGAGACTACATTGACAAAGTCAAAGCTTTGAAAAAATCTTCAGAGATAACAGAAGATGAACTCAAAACTATTGAAAAAGAAATACAGGATGCTACAGATAAGTCTTGTACAGAAATCGATAAGCTTGTTAAAAATAAAGAAGCAGAAGTAATGTCAATATAATTAAGAGGGGCTGCTTATAACAGCCCCTTTATTAAAGTTAAAGGAGATAAAATATGGCAGAAAATGAAGCTGTTATAGAGGGAATAGATAAATCTTCTTATCCTAAACATATTGCTTTTATAATGGACGGAAATGGAAGATGGGCTAAAAAAAGAATGCTTCCAAGAACAGCCGGTCATGTTATGGGAGCAAAGCAGTTTAAGAATATAGTAACGCATTGCAGACGACTTGGTATAGAGTATATTACTTTCTATGCTTTTTCTACTGAAAACTGGAAAAGGCCTAAAAACGAAGTTGATGCAATAATAAAACTTTTCCATCAATATGTAGTAGAGTTTAAAAAGTTTTATGCTGAAAGAACAAGAATTATATTTATTGGAAGAAGAACTGATCTTCCTGAAGATGTAAGGCGTAAAATGGAAATGCTTGAAGAGGAAACGAAAAACTTTGAAAAAATGACCCTTCTTGTTGCATTGAATTATGGTGGAAGAGATGAAATAACACATAGTGCAAGAGAACTTGCTGTTAAAGCGAAAAATGGTGAATTGAATCCGGAAGATATAACTGAAGATATGGTTAATGATAATCTTTATACAAAGGGAATACCAGATGTTGATCTTCTTATCAGACCGAGTGGTGAATACAGAATATCTAACTTTTTATTATGGCAGTCTGCTTATGCTGAATTTTATTTTACAAATGTTCTGTGGCCTGATTTTAATACAAAAGAACTTGAAAAGGCGATAATTGACTTTTCAGGAAGAAAACGCAGATATGGAGGCATTTGATGAAAGTCAGAATTATTTCAGCAATTGTTGCCATAGCAATTGCTGCTGTTGTACTTTTACTTAGCAAAACTATCGTATTTACAGTAGCTATATCACTTATTGCATCTCTTATTGTTTATGAACTTTTAAGAGCGACAGATTGTCTTAAAGATAAAATAGTAGCCTCAATATCATTGCTTTTTACTTTTTTACATCCGTTTATTTTTTTATATGCTGAAAAATACAAATCCATTTTTTATATGATTTTTGTCCTTTTGGCTTTTTTAGCATTCATAAAAGATCATTCGAAGATAAAATATGAAAAATACTTTATATCGCTTGCTTTTTCTATTTTAGTTTCTTTTTCAATGTCAACATTATTATTGCTTAACAGATATTATAAATTAATATATGTTATAGTAGCACTTTGTAGTGCTTGGATAGCTGACACAGGTGCTTATTTTACCGGAACATTAATTGGTAAACACAAATTATCACCACAGATAAGTCCTAAAAAATCAGTTGAAGGATTTTTTGGCGGAATAATAATTGATGCCATAGTTTTGGAAGTAATATACATTTTTGCAATGAATACAGACAGCACAATGTTCCATAATATTGTATTTTTTATAGTCGCACTTGTGTGTGGTGCAGTTGGTACATTAGGAGATCTTTCAGCTTCTGTTATTAAACGTCAGACAGGTATAAAGGATTTTGGTAATATTATGCCGGGTCATGGTGGTGCACTTGACAGATTTGATAGTGTTCTTATGGTAGCACCTTTATTCTATGTGTGTGTAAATGCTTTTAATTTATAATATGTGAGGAAAAAATGATATCAAATATTTCAATATTAGGTTCTACAGGTTCGATTGGTACACAAGCTCTTGAAGTTGTCAGAAAACATAATCTTAAAGTTTATGCAATAGCTGCAAATTCAAATATAAAACTTCTTGAAAAACAGATAAGAGAATTTAAACCTAAGTATGCATGTATATTTAATGAATCACTTTATGAAGAAATGAAAAACAATGTCAGTGATACAAATACTACTATTTTAAGTGGAATGTCAGGACTTTGTCAGATTGCTTCAGATGAAAATTATGATTTACTCTTAAATTCTGTTGTTGGAATGGTTGGATTACTTCCAACTTTGACAGCATTAAAAAATAACAAAAAAATTGCACTTGCAAATAAAGAAACTCTTGTTGCAGGCGGAAAGTTGGTAATGAAGCTTTCAAAAGAAAAAAATAATAAAATTCTTCCTGTTGATAGTGAACATTCTGCAATTTTTCAATGTTTGCAAGGAAATGACAGAAAGCAACTTAAAAAAATTTTTCTTACAGCTTCAGGTGGTCCATTTTATGGAAAAAAGATTGATGAACTTAAAAATATTCAACCTGAAGATGCATTAAAACATCCTAACTGGAATATGGGAAATAAAGTTACTATTGATTCATCAACACTTATGAACAAAGGTCTTGAATCGATAGAAGCAAAGTGGCTTTTTGATCTTGAACCTGAACAAATAGAAGTTGTGGTTCATAGACAAAGTATTGTACATTCTGCTGTTATGTATAATGATAATTCTGTTATAGCTCAACTTGCAGAGCCAGATATGCAAATTCCAATTCAATATGCTGTTACATATCCAGACAGATTTGAAAGCAATGTAAAAGAACTATCATTGTTTAATTATCCGACTTTAACATTTGGTAAGCCTGATATGGAAACTTTTAGATGTTTAAAACTTGCTTTTGATGCGATGAAGGCAGGAGAAAGTATGCCTGTTATTATGAATGCAGCAAATGAAGTAGCTGTAGACAGATTCCTTAAAAAGAAAATAAATTATCTTCAGATACCTGAACTTGTTGAATATGCATTTGAAAAAGTAGGATTTAGAACAATAAACAAATATGAAGATGTTATTGAAGTGGATAAAGCTGCAAGAGCAATAGTTTCAGAAAGAATTGAGGAACTGTGATATGAGAAAAGTTAAACCTGTAAAAGTGGGAAATTGTATTCTTAATGGTGAAAAGATATATGTTCAGTCCATGCTTAATAAGCGTTCAGATGACGTTGAAGGAAGTGTCGAACAGGCTGTTGAGCTTGAAAAAGCAGGGTGTGATATTGTCAGGGCTGCAATTCCTGATATGGAAGCAATAAAACTTATTCCTGCAATAAAAGAAAAAATCTCTATTCCGCTTGTTGCAGATATACATTTTGATTATAGACTTGCTCTTGAAGCTGTCGCTGCCGGTATAGACAAAATAAGAATAAATCCTGGAAATATAGGAAGTATGGATAGAGTTAAAAAGGTTGCTGATGCTTGTAAAAGCAAAAACATACCTATAAGAATTGGCGTTAATTCCGGTTCACTTGAAAAAAATATACTTGCAAAATATGGGAAAGTATGTCCTGAAGCACTTGTTGAAAGTGCGATGGGACATGTAAAACTACTTGAACAGTTTGATTTTGATGATATTGTTATATCAATAAAGTCATCTGATGTTCAGACAATGATAAAAACATATCGCCTTGCGGCTGAAAGATGTAATTATCCGTTGCATCTTGGCGTAACAGAAGCGGGTACTTCTCATATGGGAATAATAAAATCCGCAATTGGAATAGGTTCTCTTTTAGCTGATAATATAGGTGAAACAATACGTGTTTCTCTTACAAGTGATCCTGTTAATGAAATATATGCAGCGAAAGATATTTTGAGTGCAATTTATGGAAAAGGCCCACAGCTTGTTTCGTGTCCGACTTGCGGAAGAACAAGAATCAACCTTGAAAAAATTGCATCAGAAGTCGAAGAAAAACTTAGAAGTATTGATAAGGATATAAAAGTAGCTGTAATGGGATGCGTTGTTAACGGACCTGGAGAAGCTAAAGAAGCAAATATAGGAATAGCAGGCGGAGATGGATGTGCTGTTTTATTCAAAGATGGAAAAGTTATAAAAAAAGTTTCAGAAGACAAGATTGTTGAGGAACTTATGCTTGAAATAAACAAATTATAATTGACAGATTGGCAGGTTGGAAGAATGAATATAAAATTTGGAGAATTTTTTTCAAATTATATAAAGAGTATACCAAATTCAATGAAAATGGGCGACATAAATAACATAAAGTATACTTCTGATTATAGCAGAATTACGATGTATGTTGTTTGGGATAAAGTTGTTCCATCGGTTGATATTTTAAAAGTAGAATATCAGATGTTGAAAGTTTTAGGTATATCTTCTTTTTCCATTCTTCCAATTTATGATTTAAAACTTTTAAATGAAAATTGCGTTTTTAATTTACTTAATTATTATAAGAAAAATTTTACCTATATAAATGGATTTTTAAATGATTCTTTTCTTGAAATAAATGATTGCAATATCTGCATAAATACAGTTCATGGTGGAACGGAAGTATTAAGAAAAAATAACTTTGAAAATTCATTTTCTTATTTTTTAAGCAGTATTTTTGTACATAATATAAGAGTAACATTGAAAGGGGCAGAAGTTTCAGTTGATTCAAATGTTACATTAAATGAGAGTAAGAATAATGCTTCACTTCAAGATAATAATTTTTCAAACGTTAGTGATTTGTCTGAAAAAGAAAAGAAGATTAATACTTTCAAATCAGATGATATTGACTATAAAGAAATGCGAAAAGAAATTAGCAGTATTTCTGATGAACAATATACATGTATTTATGGAAGAAATAGATCAGCGTATACAGTAAGAAGAAATATCAATGATATTATCGAAAGTATCGGACAAACAGTTTCTATTGAAGGAGAAGTTTTTGCTGTAGACATTCGTGAAATAAAAGGTGACAGGTATATAATCAGCTATCAGATTACAGATTATACAAATTCTGTTATTGTAAAACTTTTTGCAAGTAAAGAATATGAAAGCACAAATACCCTTGTTTCTTTAAAAGAAGGCACTGTAGTAAAAGTAACAGGAAGAATGGAAGAAGATACGTACGTTCATGAAAATATTTTCAGACCTGATTCCATTTTTATAAATAATAAAGTTGAAAAGAAATGTGACAATGCTAAAGAAAAAAGAGTTGAACTTCATTGCCATACAGCAATGTCACAAATGGATGCTGTTACAGAGCCTGCAAAGCTTGTTAAGCGTGCTTATGAGTATGGACATAGAGCAATTGCTATAACAGACCACGGCAATGTACAGGCTTTTCCAGATGCTATGAATGCATGGCGAGAAATTAAAGATAAAGACTTTAAAGTTATTTATGGATGTGAAGCTTATGTTGTTAATGACATTGACTTCAAACCGGTTGCTGTTTGTAAAACATCAAGAAATTTAAATGATGAAATAATAGCTTTTGATATAGAAACAACAGGTCTTAACCCTGATAAAGACAGAATTACAGAAATAGGTGCTGTAAGAATAAGAAATCTGAGAGTAGCTGAAACCTTTGATATTTTAATAAATCCTGAAATGGAAATATCTCCTAAAATAACTGAATTAACAGGAATAAGCAATGCAATGGTGAAAGATTCTCCAAAAGAAAAAGAGGCAATTCAGAAATTTATTGAATTTTGTGGTGATAATCCTGTCCTGCTTGCACATAATGCAAACTTTGATACATCTTTTATATACAGATCAATTGTAAGAAATAATATAAAATATACCTTTGATAAAGTTGATTCTCTTCCACTTGCAAAAGTAATGCTTCCTGAATTAAAGCATTACAAGTTAAATATAATAGCTAAAGCCTTAAAACTTGGTAAATTTAATCATCATAGAGCAGATGCAGACGCAATGATGCTTGCAAAAATATATATAGAACTTGTAGAGAGAGCGATTACAGAAAAAAATATAAAAAATATTGAAGATTTAAATCATATTGAAACTAACAGTGATACAAAAAAATTAAGACCATATCACCAGATAATTTTAACACAGAATCAGACAGGATTAAAAAATTTATATAGACTTGTTTCTTTTGGTCATGTAAAAAATTATTATAAAAGACCTCTGATTACAAAATCAATGCTTATGAAATATCATGAAGGCTTGATTTATGGAAGTGCTTGTGAAGCAGGCGAATTGTTTCAGGCTATAATGAACAATAGACCGGCTGAAGAAATTGAACATCTTGCTAAATTTTATGATTACCTTGAAATACAGCCTATTTGTAATAATGCTTTTATGATTAGGAACGGTTCATATAATTCAGAAGAACAATTACAGGATCTCAATAGAAAAGTAATTGATTTAGGTGAAAAATTAAATATACCTGTTGTTGCAACCTGTGATGTTCACTTTATGGATGAAAAAGATGGAATATATCGAAAGATTATTCTTAATTCACAAGGTTTTAAAGATGTAGATGATCAGGCACCGCTGTATTTTAGAACAACAGATGAAATGCTTAAAGAATTTGAGTATCTTGGAAAAGAAAAAGCCTATGAAGTTGTCGTAAAAAATACAAATTTAATTGCGGATTGGATAGATTTTGTTCAACCTATACCAAACGGAACATATACTCCAAAAATAGACGGAGCGGAAGAAGACTTAATAAGAATAACTCATGATAAAGCATATGAAATATATGGAAATCCACTTCCTGAAATAGTTGAAAAGAGATTGAACAGAGAACTTGATTCAATAATAAAGCATGGGTTTGCAGTTCTTTACATAATAGCACAGAAACTTGTATGGAATTCTGTTGATAATGGTTATCTTGTTGGTTCAAGAGGTTCAGTTGGTTCTTCTTTTGTTGCATCAATGGCAGGGATTTCAGAAGTAAATCCATTACAACCTCATTATATATGTCCGAAATGCAAACATAGTGAGTTTATCACAGACGGAAGCGTTGGTGATGGGTTTGATTTACCGCCAAAGAAATGTCCAAACTGTGATATAGATATGATAAGAGAAGGTCATGACATACCATTTGAAACTTTCCTTGGATTTGATGGTGATAAAGAACCTGATATTGACCTTAACTTTTCAAGTGAATATCAGACATCAGCACATAGATATACAGAAGAATTGTTTGGTAAAGATAGTGTGTTCAAAGCGGGTACAACAGGTACTGTTGCTGAAAAGACTGCATATGGTTATGTTTTAAAATATTCTGAAGAAAAAAATATTAAATTTAACTCAGCTGAATTAAACAGACTTGCAATAGGTTGTACAGGAGTTAAAAGAACAACAGGACAACACCCTGGAGGAATGGTTGTTATACCTGATGATTATGAAGTTTATGACTTTACACCTATTCAACATCCTGCTGATATGCCTGATTCAGATGTTTTAACTACACACTTTGATTTCCATAAGCTACACGATACAATTCTCAAGCTTGATGAACTTGGTCATGTCGTTCCAACATTGTATAAGCATCTTGAAGATATGACAGGGTTAAAAATTGAAAATGTTCCTGCAACAGATCCTAAGGTTTTCAAGATGTGTTCAGATTGTTCTGCACTTGGACTTAAACCTGAGCAAATATTTTGTGAAACGGGAAGCTTAGGTATTCCTGAAATGGGTACATCATTTACAATTGGAATGCTTATTGATGCAAAACCTACAAAATTTGGTGACTTTTTACAAATATCAGGATTATCGCATGGTACAGATGTATGGCTTGGAAATGCTAAAGATCTTATTGAAAATAACATATGCACTATTTCTGATGTAATAGGAACTCGTGATAGTATTATGATTTATTTACTTCATAAGGGAGTTGAACCTAAGCAGGCATTTCAGATAATGGAAGATACTAGAAAAGGTAAAGCACCAAAAACATTTACACCTGAAAGAGTAGAAATGCTTAGAGAACACAATGTTCCTGAATGGTATATTGAAAGCTGTCTAAAAATAAAGTATATGTTTCCTAAGGCTCATGCAGCTGCATATGTTATCGCTGCTATTAAACTGGGCTGGTTCAAAATGTACAGACCCCTTGAATATTATGCTGTATATTTCAGTATAAGAGGTGAAGATTTTGACTATAGTATAATTCAAAAAGGAAAAGAAAATGTAAGGGATACACTTATTGACTTGAAAGAACGTTCAAACACAAGATCTAAAAAGGAATCTGACCTTTATGATTTGCTTCTTATAGTAAATGAAATGCTTGAACGTGGATATGATTTTCTTCCAATTGATATAAGAAAATCTCATGCAAATAAATTTCTTGTTGAAGATGGCAAAATAAGAATACCTTTTGTTGCTATTCCCGGACTTGGTGAGAATGCTGCTGTGAATATATATGATACTGTACAAAACAATGATATTCTTTCAATTGAAGAATTGCAAGATAAAAGTGGTGTGTCAAAATCTGTCATGGAAATGCTTGAAGGGTTTAATATATTGGCAGATTTACCTAAGTCAAATCAATTAACTCTCTTTTAACTTGACTTTTATTGAATTATATGGTAATATAGTATATGTAAAAATAGAAACTTTGATAAGAAGGTAAAAAAATGAAATACAACGATTTAATTACTCCTGTTGGCACGAAAGATTATCTTTTTTATGAATCCGGAATAAAAAGAGAGATTGGTCATAAGTTAAGTGATCTGTATAAAACAATGGGATATAGTGAAATTATGACACCTGGCATTGAATTTTATGATGTTTTCGATCAGAATTCACATTATTTCCCACAAGAAAAAATGTTAAAACTTACAGATGACAAAAACAGACTCCTTGTTTTAAGACCTGATTCAACTATTCCTATTGCAAGAGTTGTTTCAACAAGATTGAAAAATGCACTTTTACCTTTAAGATTATTTTATAATCAGCCTGTGTTTAGACACGTACAGGAATTAAAAGGTAAGAGCGTTGAAGTTGAACAGATTGGTATAGAAATGATAGGTTCGTCATCTGATATGGCAGATATTGAAGTTGTCAGTGCTGCTGTTGATTCTCTTTCAGCTTGTTGTGATAATTTTAATATAGAACTGGGACACGCTGCAATATATAACGAAATAATATCTCAGATAGATATATCAGATGATAAAAAAGAAGAAATAAGAAGCCTTATAGAATCTAAAAATCATCCTATGCTTGATGAATGTCTGAGTAAACTTGGTAATTCAAAAACAACAGAACTTCTTCGTGAACTTCCTAATCTTTTTGGCGGAAGGGAAGTTTTTGAAAAGGCAAGAAAGCTTATGAGCAACAATGTTAAGCTTTTATCTATAATTGAAAATCTTGAATATGTATACAATATAATTTCAAAAATAATGCCGGAAGAACATCTTAGTGTTGATCTTGCAATGGTTCATAAAACAGACTATTATACAGGAATTATGATAAGGGGTTACCTTGATGGGTACGGAAGAGAAGTGCTTTCAGGCGGAAGATATGATAAGCTTTTATCAGAGTTTGACTATGATATTCCTGCAATAGGATTTGCTGTTAATATAGATGCAATAACAAAGGTTAAGTGCAGAAATTCCGTATTAAATGAATCAAATGCACCAGACGTTTTGATATGTGCTGCACCAGGAAAAGAGCTTCAGGCTTTAAAGGTTGCTAAAGAATACCGTCAAAAAGGTTTAATTACTGAGTTTTCACTTTTTAATGACAAAGAGTCTCTTGTTGAGTATTCAAAAGAGAAAAAAATTGGCAAAATGGTTATGATTAGTGATGACGGCGTAACAGAAGATTAAATCAGGAGGAATTAAAATGTCTGAAGTATTGAGAATAGCACTTACGAAAGGCAGACTTGAAAAAAATACAGTTGAGTTATTTGAAAAAATGGGCTATGACTGTACTGAACTGCACGAAAAAGGCAGAAAACTTATTTTGCCTATAAAAGAGAAAAATATTGAAGTTGTACTTGCAAAGGCAGCAGATGTAATCACATATGTTGAACATGGTGTTTGTGATCTTGGCATTGTTGGAAAAGATACTATTCTTGAAATGAATCCAAAAATTTTTGAGATGCTTGATCTTGGTTTTGGAAGATGTAAGTTTGCACTTGCAACAAAAAAAGACAAGGATTTTTATGCAGGTTATGGAGTTAAAGTTATTGCTACAAAATATCCTAATGTTTCAAGAAAATTTTTTGAATCAAAAGGTATGGATATTGAAATAGTTAAAATTGAAGGCTCTGTTGAACTTGCACCTCTTCTTGAACTCTCTGATGCAATTGTGGATATAGTTGAAACAGGTAATACTCTCAAAGCAAATGGTCTTGAAGTTATAGAAGACGTAGTACCTATTTCAGCAAGACTTATTGTTAATAAAGTAAGCCTTAAAATGAAGAAAAAAAGAGTTGAAGAACTTATTCATGATATAAAGGAGAATATATAATAATATGAGTCTTATTAGAAAAATAGTTGCAGATGGATCAGCAGAAAAAGAGTTTTTCTCTAATTTGAAGAGCAGAATATCAAAGACAGATTCAGATGTAACAAAGATAGTTGAAAGCATTCTTGAAGACGTAGAAAAAAATGGCGATGACGCCGTAAAGAATTATACAAAGAAGTTTGACTGTGCAAATCCAGATTTTTATGAAGTTCCAAGAGATGTTATAAATGATGCCTTAACAAGTGCTGATCAGGATTTTGTTAATGCCCTTTTGAATGCACATGAAAATATTGTAGATTTTCACAAAAGACAAGTAAATCAGAGTTTTATAGATACCAAATCAAATGGTGTGATACTTGGTCAGAGAGTGAGAGGTCTTGAAAGAGTTGGTCTTTATGTTCCTGGAGGAACAGCAGCTTATCCTTCGAGTGTGCTT
Source organism: Oscillospiraceae bacterium (assembly GCA_022769365.1). Classification (GTDB taxonomy): domain Bacteria; phylum Bacillota; class Clostridia; order Oscillospirales; family Ruminococcaceae; genus Ruminococcus_C. Next base: position 16,523 of record JALEJO010000107.1, read on the forward strand.
ATGAATGCAATTCCTGCTAAAATTGCGGGTGTTAAAGAAATAATAATGGTAACACCTCCTATGAAAGATGGAAAACCAAATAAAGATATCCTTATTGCAGCTGCCATATGTGGTGTAGATAGAATATTTATGGCTGGCGGTGCACAGGCAATTGCAGCTCTTGCTTATGGAACAAATGAAATTCCAAAGGTAGATAAGATAGTTGGTCCTGGTAATATATTTGTTGCCACAGCTAAGAAACTTCTTTTTGGTGTAGTTGATATAGATATGATCGCAGGACCAAGTGAAATACTTGTCCTTGCAGATGATACAGCTAATCCTAAATTTGTTGCGGCGGACCTTATGTCACAAGCTGAACACGATAAACTTGCTTCTTCAATACTTGTTACAACCTCAGAAAAATTAGCTGATGAAGTTGAAAAGGAAGTTTTAAGACAAACTGAAAAAATGGAGAGAAAAGATATTATTCTTGAATCATTTAAAAATCAGGGTGCTGCAATTATTTGTTCTTCAAGAGAACAGGCTTGTGATATAGCAAATACAATTGCACCTGAACACCTTGAAGTTTGTATGGAGAATCCGCTTGAACTTATTGGAACGCTTGATAATGCTGGTTCTGTTTTCCTTGGAAATTATGCTTCTGAACCACTTGGAGATTATTTCGCAGGTCCTAACCATGTCCTTCCAACAAGTGGAACAGCAAGATTTTTCTCACCACTTGGTGTGTATAGCTTTACAAAAAGATCAAGTTTCATATACTACACTAAAGATGCACTTTCAGAAGCAAAAGAAGATATTGAGCTTATTGCCAAAAGAGAAGGTCTTACTGCACATGCAAATGCAATTACAGTAAGATTTGAATAAGTTTTCAGGAAGTGGATATATGAGAACAGCAGAAATTACACGTAAAACTAAAGAAACGGATATATCTGTTTATATTAATTTAGATTGTTGTGATATTACCGAAATATCGAGTGGAATAGGTTTCTTAGATCATATGCTTACTGCATTATCAGTTCACGGAAATATTGGTTTAAAAGTAAAATGCATAGGTGATCTTGAAGTTGATGGACATCACAGTGTTGAAGATATTGGCATTGTCATTGGAAAAGCTTTAAGAAAGGCACTCGGAGATAATCCATCAATAGTGCGATATGGTGAATGTCATATTCCTATGGATGAATCCCTTGCATTTTGTTCGCTTGATATAAGTAACAGACCTTATCTTGTTTACCATAATGAATATAAAAATGAAAGAATAGGCGAGTTTGATACTTGTCTTACTGAAGAATTTTTCTATGCATTTGCGATGAATTCAGGTATTACATTACATATTTCAGCTTTGTATGGAAATAATGATCATCATAAGTGTGAAGCAATGTTTAAAGCTTTAGCACATGCCCTTAAAAAAGCAGTCAAACTTAATGACAATAATAAACCTATTTCAACAAAGGGGGTTTTATAAAAATGATAGCTATTGTAGATTATGGTGCAGGTAATATAAAAAGTTTAAAAAATGCCCTTGATTATCTTGAAATAGAGAATATACTTACAAACGATAAAAATGAAATAAAAAATGCGGATAGAGTAATTTTGCCTGGTGTTGGAGCTTTTCCTTCAGCCATGGAAAAATTAAATCAAACAGGTTTGACAGAAGTAATAAAAGAAGAGGCAAAGATAAAACCATTTTTAGGAATATGCCTTGGGATGCAGATGATTTTTGATGAAAGCTATGAATTTCAGAAGTGCAATGGGCTTGGTATGATAAGTGGTGCTGTTGATTTAATAAGTGACAAAAAAGTTATAATTCCTCATATGGGATGGAATCAGCTTGTACTTAATCACGAAAGTAAATTACTTGATGGCATAAAAGATCCTTTTGTTTATTTTGTTCATTCATATCAGGCTTTTTGTAAAAATGATGAAAATCTTATTGCATACTGTAATTATGGAGATGCAAAAATTCCTGCAGTTGTATCAGATGGTAAGTATGTATTTGGCACACAATTTCACCCTGAAAAAAGTGGTGAAGTGGGATTGAAAATGTTAAAGAATTTTGGAGAGATGAAATGATTATTTTACCAGCAATAGATATTCATAATGGAAACTGTGTAAGACTTTTAAAAGGTGATTTCAATACTTCACATGTTGTTGCAGACAGCTATATGGATACTGCAAAAAGATTTGAAAAATCCGGTGCTGAATGGATACATATGGTTGACCTTGATGGTGCAAAATCTGGTAAACCTGTAAATACAGATATTTTCGTTGATGTTGCAAAAAACACATCTTTGAAAGTTGAAGTTGGCGGTGGAATCAGAAATTTTGAGAGTGTCGAGTATTATATAAACAATGGTATATCAAGGGTTATACTTGGTTCAATAGCATTGAAAGATCCTGAGTTTGTAAAGCAGTGTGTTGATAAATTCGGTGAAAAAATAGCAGTTGGAATCGATGCAAAAAATGACCTTGTTGCTGTTGAAGGCTGGCTTCAATGTTCGGAAGTTAATTTTATTGACCTTGCACGTGAAATGGCATCGGTTGGTGTATCAGATATAATATATACAGATATATCAAAAGATGGAACACTTGAAGGTGTTAGTGCTGAAAATCTTGATTTACTTAATAAATCTGTAGATTGCAACATAACTGCAAGCGGCGGTGTACATAATATGGATGACATAGTTAAATGCAACGATATGAAGCTCTATGGCACTATATGCGGTAAATCATTATATGAAGGAACATTGAATTTAAAAGAAGCTATAGATTATTGCAGAGGTGTTTAGAATGCTTGCTAAAAGAATTATACCATGTCTTGATATAAGAGATGGAAAGGTTGTTAAGGGTGTCAATTTTCTTGGAGTTAAAGATGTTGGCGATCCTGTTTCACTTGCTGAAGAATATAACAAGCAGGGTGCAGATGAACTTGTTTTTTATGATATAACAGCATCATATGAGGGAAGAAGTCTTTTTTTAGATCTTGTAAATGAAGTTTCAAAAAAGATATTTATTCCGTTGACAGTTGGTGGTGGAATATCATCAGTTGAAAAAATACGTGATTCATTAAGAGCTGGGGCTGATAAAGTTTCTCTTAATTCACCGGCCATTAAAAATCCTGATCTAATTAAAGAGGCATCTGAAATTTTTGGCAGACAGTGCATCGTTTTGGGCGTTGATGCTAAAAGAGATGAAAATGGTACATTTAAGGTCTTTATGAATGGCGGAAGAGTTGATACGGGAATGGAACTGATTGATTGGGTTAAAAAAGCTGAATCACTTGGTGCCGGGGAAATATGTCTTAACTCTATGGATGCCGATGGGACAAGAAATGGTTTCGATATAGAAATGACAGATGCTGTTTGTAATGCTGTTAATATACCTGTTATTGCAAGCGGTGGTGCTGGAAAGATAGATGATTTTTCAGAGGTTTTTGAGAAAACATCTGCTACTGCAGCACTTGCAGCCTCACTTTTCCATTTTGGTATTTTAACTATAAACGATATAAAAAAATCATTATCTGAAAAGGATATACTTGTAAGGAAATAAATATGGAATATAACACTAACTTTGACATTAATGAGTGTTTTAAAAAATCTGAATTAATCCCTGCTATAATTGTGGATAGCAGAACTAAAGCAGTTCTTATGCTTGCATATATGAATAAGGTAAGTCTTGAAAAAACTCTGGAAACAGGTTACACTTGGTTCTGGAGTCGTTCAAGACAAGAATATTGGAATAAGGGAGCTACTTCAGGTAATCTTCAAAAAGTAGTAAGCATAACTTCAGATTGTGATAACGATACTCTTTTGATATATGTTAATCAAACAGGTGGTGCTTGCCACACAGGTTCATATACTTGTTTTTTTAATAAGATATATGATGCTAATGATTTGAAAACGTATGTTAAATCTAAAAAATAAATAAAAGGAGCAAATAAAATATTATGGATTCTAACGTTTTAAGAGAATTATATGATGTTATAGAAGACAGAAAGAATAATCCTATGGAAGGTTCGTATACATGTTACCTTTTCAATCAGGGACTTGATAAGATATTGAAAAAATGTGGTGAAGAATGTTCAGAGACAATTATAGCTGCAAAAAATATGGATAATGAAGAATTGAAGTGTGAAATTTCTGATTTGTTATATCATGTTATGGTTCTTTGTGTACAGCAGGGATTACCTCTTGAAAAAATTGAAGAAGAATGTTCTGAAAGAGCTAAAAAAATAGGCAATCTTAAGAAAATGAAAGTTGTTGACAGAAACACCTGATAAAGTGAGTAGAATGTATTATGGATACAAAAACTGCATCTAAAAAAATAGATGATTTAACATCGGAGTTGCTTAATTACAACCACCTGTATTATGACCTTGATTCTCCTAAGATTTCTGACTACGAATATGATATGAAGCTTAGAGAACTTGAAAAGCTCGAAGGAGAATTTCCACAATTTCGCAGAGAGGATTCTCCTACAATAAATGTTGGTGGTGTTGCATCGAGTTCTTTTGAATCTGTTGAACATACAGTGCCTATGCTTAGCCTTGGCGATGTGTTTTCATATGGTGAACTTGATGAATTTTGCGAAAAAATTTTAAAAGAATACCCTGATACAGTTTTTTCGGTTGAACCTAAAATAGATGGTTTGTCGGTATCTCTTGAGTATGTGAATGGAAAATTTATTCGTGGTTCAACAAGAGGCAATGGACATACAGGGGAGGATATAACTGAAAATCTTAAAAAAATAAAAAGTATTCCAATGTATGTTACTAATTCACCTGACAATTTTGAACTTCGTGGTGAAGTTTATATGCCAAAAGATAGTTTTGAACTTTTGCAAAAGGAAACATCAGGTGCTTTTAAAAATACAAGAAATGCAGCGGCAGGTTCTTTAAGGCAGAAAAATCCTGAAATAACTTTAAAAAGAAAACTTGGAATTTTTATATTCAATGTGCAGATAACATCTGATACAAAACTGGATTTGCATTCATCACAGCTTGATTATCTAAAAAAATTGGGTTTTAATGTTATTCCAAGCTATTTGTGCAAAAATATTGATGAAATAGTTTCGATTATTGAAAAGATAGCTGATGACAAAAAAAACATTTATGATTTTGATATTGATGGCGTTGTAATAAAAGTTGATTCTTTAAAGCAACGTGAAAGTCTTGGTACAACAGCGAAAATTCCTAAATGGGCAATTGCATATAAATATCCGCCTGAAGAAAAGGAAACTGTTATTAGGGATATAAAATTGACTGTTGGAAGAACGGGAATTATAACTCCGACTGCCATATTCGATACCGTACAGGTTTCCGGTACATCTGTTTCACGTGCTACTTTAAATAATCAAAGCTATATAAATGAAAAAAATGTAAATATAGGTGACACTGTTCTTGTACGAAAAGCAGGGGAGATAATTCCTGAAATTGTACGTACAATCAAGCATATTGAAGAAAATGGTGTTTTTAAAATACCTGACAGATGTCCTATATGCAATTCAAAAGTTTCTTTTGAAGAAAATGGAAAAGCGGCTTATTGTACAAATACATTTTGCCCTTCACAAATTGAGCAAAGCATAATACATTTTGTTTCAAAGAATGCGATGGATATTACTGGTCTTGGAAATCAGATAGTAAAGAAATTGTTAGGCAACGGACTTATAAAGTCATCAGCAGATATTTATGATTTGTCTAAAGAGCAAATTCTTGAACTTGAAAATTTTAAGGAAAAATCAGCCGACAATCTTATTAGAGCAATAGAAAAGTCTAAAAGCAAAAATTTGAATAATCTTATTTTTGCACTTGGAATAAGAAATGTCGGTTTTCAAACAGCTGGTTTGCTTGCTAAAAAATTCAAGACACTTGATAATTTTATTTTAGCCGATGAAGAATCAATTGTATCAATTGATGGTATTGGTGATGTAATCGCAAAGAATATCTGTAATACAAAAAAAGATAATCATTTTCTTGATAATATAGAAAAGCTTAAAAATGCCGGTGTAAATACTGTATTTATTGAAAGCAGTGCTTCCGGAGATGGTAAACTCAATGGAAAAACGGTTGTTATAACAGGAACATTTTCAATTGGTTCAAGAGAAAAAATATCAGAGATGATAACAGCTGCCGGAGGTAAAGTTTCTTCATCTGTATCGAAGAAAACAGATTACCTTTTTGCAGGTGAAAAAGCCGGAAGTAAACTCTCAAAAGCAGAAAGTTTAGGCATAAAAATTATAAACGAGGAAAATATAAAAGATTTTCTGGAGGTATGAAATGAATATTGACATAAAGCATATTTCAAAACTCTCTCGACTTGAAATAGAAGAAGATAAAATTGAAAAATTTTCTAATGATATGCAAGAAATAGTGAAAATGGTTGAGAATCTTCCTGAATTTGATTCAGTTGAAGAGGTACTTGATAAAAACTATACAATGAAACTTAGAGAAGATGTTGCGGTAACAGATAAATTTAAAAGAGAAGAGTTGCTTGCAAATGCACCTTTTGTAGAATCAGGTTGTATTGTAGTTCCAAAAACTGTAGAATAAGGAGATAGCAAATGAGAATTTCAGATAAAACAGCTTCTGAACTTAGCAAGATGCTGAGAAATAAAGAATGTTCTTCTGTAGAAATATGTCAGGATGTTTTTGACAAAATTTCAGAAAATGAAGATGACATTAAAGCTTATGTTACTTTAAATAAAGAAAATGCATTTGAAACAGCAAAAAAAGCAGATGAAGGCTTTGGTAATGGTGAAGATATGCCTGTGTTGGCAGGAATCCCTATGAGTGTTAAAGATAATATTTCTACTAAGGGATTGAGAACAACTTGTTCATCTAAGATGCTTGAGAATTATGTTCCTCCATTTGATGCTACTGTTGTAAAAAATATAGAAAAAAATATTGTTCCTGTTATTGGTAAAACAAATATGGATGAATTTGCAATGGGTTCATCAACAGAAACATCATATTTTCAGATAACAAAGAATCCAAGAAATACAGAATGTGTTCCAGGAGGTTCATCAGGTGGTGCGGCAGCTTCTGTTGCATCTAAAGAAGCCATTGTTGCAATTGGTTCTGATACAGGTGGATCAATAAGACAGCCGGCTGCATTTTGTGGTGTAGTTGGTTTAAAGCCGACATATGGAAGTGTTTCAAGATATGGTCTTGTTGCATTTGCATCTTCACTTGATCAGATAGGACCTATTGCGAGAAGTGTTGAAGATACAGCTATATTACAGGATGTAATTTCATCATATGACACTATGGATGCAACTTCATGTGATATGCCATATGGAAATCTCTACAGAAATCTTTCAGAAAATATCAAAGGACTAAAGATTGGTATACCATCTGAATATTTTGGTGAAGGAATAGATGATGAAATAAAAACAAATGTGATGAATACAATAAAGATTCTTGAAAAGAATGGTGCAGAAATAGTAGATATTTCACTTCCAAGTACAAAATATGCTATAAATACATATTATATTCTTGCATCAGCAGAAGCTTCATCAAATCTTTCAAGATTCGATGGTGTAAGATATGGTTTCAGAGCACCAGAATATAAAGATCTTAACGATATGTATGTTAAAACAAGAAGTCAGGGATTCGGTGATGAAGTTAAACGTAGAATAATGCTTGGAACATTTGTTTTGAGTTCAGGTTTTTATGATGCATATTATAAAAAAGCTAAGAAAACACAACAGCTTATTATTTCAGAGTTTAATGATGCGTTTAAAAAATGTGATATAATTGCTACTCCAACAACTCCTACAACAGCTTTTAAAATTGGTGCAAATATAAATGATCCGATAAAAATGTACTACAACGACGTTTGTACTGTACCTGTAAATATTGCTGGTTTACCTGCTGTAAGTATGCCTTGTGCATATTCATCAGATAAATTGCCTATATCCATTCAGTTCATTGGTAAGCATTTTGATGAGCAGACAATACTTAATGCTGCTTATTCACTTGAAAAAATTATTGGAAATCTTTGCTGAATGGAGGAATTTTTAAAATGAGAGAATATGAAACAGTCATAGGTTTGGAAGTTCATGCTGAACTTAACACAAACTCTAAAATATATTGTAGCTGTAGAAATGCATTTGGTCTTGAAGTAAATACACAGGTTTGTCCGGTTTGTATGGGATTTCCTGGAACTTTGCCTACATTAAATAAAGAGGTTGTAAAGAAAGCAATTCTTATGGGCAAAGCAACAAACTGTAAGATAAATTCACTTTGCAGACAGGATAGAAAAAATTATTTTTATCCTGACCTTCCTAAAGCTTATCAGATATCACAGGCTGACATTCCGTTATGTGAACATGGGTATCTTGAATTTATGGTTGATGATAAGATAAAAAAAGTAAGAATACTTAGAATACATATAGAAGAAGATGCAGGAAAACTTCTTCATGGTGAATCTTTTTCAGGTTCGCTTGTAGATCTTAACAGATGCGGTGTTCCACTTATTGAAATTGTATCAGAGCCTGATTTGAGAAGCAGTCAGGAAGCTAAGATGTACCTCGAAACCATAAAATCTATTCTTCAGTATATAAATGTTTCTGACTGTAAAATGCAGGAAGGTTCAATAAGATGTGACGTTAACGTTTCGGTTATGCCAAAGGGTTCAGATAAATTTGGTACACGATGTGAAATGAAAAACGTAAACAGTTTCAGTGCGGCGGTAAGAGGCATTGAATACGAAAGAAAGAGACAGATAGAAATTCTTGAAAATGGTGGAGAAGTACTCCAGGAAACAAGAAGATGGGATGACATTAAAGGTGTCAGTGTTTTGATGAGATCTAAGGAAGATGCCGAAGATTACAGATATTTCCCGGAACCTGACCTCAAGAATATATACGTTGATGAAAAGGAAATAGAGGCTCTCGCTTCAACTATTCCTGAACTTCCTAATAAAAAAATCATCAGATATACAAATGATTATAATTTATCACTTGTTGAAGCTACTTTGATTGCTGATTCAAAAGAAAAATCAGATTTCTTTGAAAAAGCAGTTGCATTAAATAAATGTAAGCCGAGAAGCATATCAAACTGGATTCTTGCTGACATTTCAAAGTACTTAAACGAAAATAAATGTGAAATAAATGAAACAAAACTTACACCTGAAGTTCTTGTTAAACTTATAAAACTTGTTGATGATTCAAAGATTTCTTCAACAGCTGCAAAATCACTTCTTCCTGATGTTATGGCTGACGGAAAAGATGTTGATACAATGATTAAAGAACGTAATCTTTTACAGAATTCTAATGAGGATGAAATAAAAGCACTTGCACAGAAAGTCATCAATGAAAATGAAAAATCTGTAACTGATTATAAGAATGGTAAGACTAATGCAATTGGCTATCTTGTTGGACAGTGTATGAAAGCATCAAAAGGAAAAGCTAATCCTGCACTTGCTAAAAAATACATTCTGGAACTTATAAAATGAAGCTGAAATTAAATGATAAGTATACTACAATATCAATATATTCTGTAATTGTATTTGTAGTATGCTTGCTTCTTGTTTTTATATTATTCAGAGCATCTGCAATAATACCATATATATCCAAGATATTTAGTATTTGTTCGCCAATTTTTATTGGAATCGTTATTGCATATATTCTTAATCCAATATCGGACTTTTTTGAAAATTGCCTAAGGAAATTAACGAAGAAAAATAATGGTTATTCAAAAATATTCAGAGCATTAAGTGTATTTATTACATTTGCAATTGTAATCTTTTTAGTTTCATCACTTATTGCGTCAATTGTTCCTGAACTTATCAATAGTATAAAAAATCTTTTGATTAATATACCTGACTATTTTAATTTGGTACTGAAAACCATGGGAAAACTTGCTGATAAGTATCCTGAAATAGTTGATTTTTCAGAAGAGAAAATTATTAAATTAAGAGATGACATTTTTTCACAAATATCCAATTATGAAACGATTACATCAAGTATGTTTTCTAAAAAAGGAATTGTGAGCAGTATAACAGGTGGTGCATTAAATGTACTTAATGTTTTGAAAAATGTTCTTATTGGATTAATAATTGCGGTTTACTTATTGTTTAGTAAGGAGAGTTTTCTTGGACAGATAAAAAAGATGATATTTGCAATATTTAACCATAAACACGCATCATCTTTTTTGAAACTTTCGGAAGAAGCTAATGCTATTTTTTCAAAATTTATAATTGGAAAAGCAATAGATTCAATGATTATAGGCATTATAACTTTTATAGTTCTTTCTATTATGGGTATGCCGTATGTTTTGATACTCAGCTTTTTAATAGGTATTACAAATATGATACCTGTTTTTGGTCCGTTTATTGGTGCTATACCGAGTTGTGCTTTGATATTACTTAGTGATGGTCCTCAAAAAGCAATATCGTTTGTTGTTTTTATAGTTATACTTCAGCAGTTTGATGGTAATGTTCTTGGACCTAAAATACTTGGAAATCAACTGGGAGTGTCAGCATTCTGGATAATGTGTTCCGTTATCATTGGTGGCGGATTGTTTGGGATAATTGGAATGATTCTTGCCGTACCTTTGTTTGTTTTTATACATTCTTGCGTAACACGAGCAGTAAACAACAAATTGTTATCTAAAGACTTGCCAATTGATGTTCAGGATTACTGTTGAAAAATAATAATTTGATACAAAGTAAGATAAAATATCAATTTAACAAAAAAAATTTTGTATAGCTATTGCAAAATATATAAAAAAATGATATAATATATATTGTTTGATGTTTTTAACAATAATGTTATCAGGAGGCAAAAATGGAATTAATATCAGTAATTGTTCCTTGTTATAATGAACAGGAAGTATTACCTCTTTTTTATCCTGAAATAATAAGAGTTTCAAATTTAATGAAAGATCAGTTTGAAAATATTGAATTTGAATTTTTATTTATAAATGATGGTTCTAAGGATAATACTCTCAATGAACTCAGAGATCTTGCAAGAAAAGATAGTAGAGTTAGATATATTTCTTTTTCAAGAAATTTTGGTAAAGAAGCAGGCATGTATGCAGGCTTGAAAGAATCAAAGGGTGATTATGTTGTTGTAATGGATGCAGATTTGCAGCATCCACCGGCTTTCTTACCTCAAATGTTTGATTTTGTAAAAAATCAGGGATATGATTGTGCAACAACAAGACGAGTAAGCAGAAAAGGCGAATCAAAGGTAAGGTCTTGGTTTGCAAGAAGATTTTATTCTATAATTAATAAGATATCTCAAACTGAAATAGTTGATGGTGCTCAAGATTTCAGATTTATGAATAGAAAAATGGTTGATTCAATACTCCAGATGAGTGAATATAATCGTTTTTCAAAGGGAATATTCAGTTGGGTTGGTTATAAGACTAAGTATATAGAATATGAAAATGTAGAACGTGCGGCAGGTACAACTGCTTGGTCATTCTGGAAATTATTTTTGTATTCTATAGAGGGTATTGTTGCTTTCTCAACAGCACCTTTAAGTGTGCCGGTTGTTCTTGGTTCACTTGAATCATTTGCAGGACTTGTTTTACTTATTGTAGGAATTGTCAGAACTTGTATGGTGACTGCGTCACAAGCAGCATGGATACTCGCTGGATTAATAGCCGGTTTTATAGGTTTAACAACTATCTGCATCGGAGTGCTTGGAGTATATATGTCAAAGATATATATGGAAGTTAAAAACAGACCAATATATCTTGTATCAGAAACTGAAAAAGACATACAAAAATGAGTTTGGAGGATAGTTTCAATGAAAAAAGTTGGAATAATAATGGGAAGTGACAGTGATCTTCCAGTTGTCGAAAAAGCTATAAAGCAATTAAAAGAACTTGAAATTCCGTTTGAAGTTCATGTTTATTCAGCACACAGAACTCCTGAACTTGCAGCTGAATTTTCAAAAAATGCTGAAGCTAACGGATTTGGTGTAATAATATCAGCTGCCGGAAAAGCTGCACATCTTGGAGGTGTTCTTGCTGCATATACAACACTTCCTGTTATAGGACTTCCTATAAAGTCAAGCACAATGGACGGTCTTGATTCATTACTTTCAACTGTTCAGATGCCAAGTGGCGTACCTGTTGCAACTGTTGCTATTGATGGAGCACAGAATGCGGCAATTCTCGCTGCACAGATTATTGCTATTTCAGATTCTGGACTTAGTGCTAAGTTAAAGAATATGAAAGATGCCATGAAATCAAAAGTTGTTGAAAAAGACGCTGATATTTCAGGCAGATATATTTAATTTTGGAGGAATTAAAAATGAGTAATTTAGAAAAAAAGGAACAGCTTTACGAAGGAAAGGCAAAGAAAGTTTTTGCTACAAGCGATCCTGATCTTGTTATTGTTGATTACAAGGATGATGCAACAGCATTCAACGGTGAAAAAAAAGGTACAATCGTTGGTAAAGGTGTAATAAACAATAAAATGACAAACTATATGTTTTCACTTCTTGAAAAGGAAGGTATTCCAACTCACTTAGTTGAAGAAATAAGTGATCGTGAAACAATTGTTAAGAAAGTTGAAATTGTTCCTCTTGAAGTAATTGTCAGAAATGTTGCAGCCGGAAGTTTTTCAAAGAAGCTCGGAATTGCTGAAGGCACTCCTCTCAAGTGTCCTACACTTGAATTCAGCTACAAGAATGATGATCTTGGTGACCCGTTCATAAATAAATATTATGCACTTGGCCTTGACCTTGCAACAGAAGAAGAAATTGAAACTATTTCAAAGTATGCATTCAAAGTAAATGAATTTATGCTTAAATTCTTTAAGGAACACAATATTGATCTTATAGACTTTAAGATTGAATTTGGCAGATTCCATGGAAAAATTCTTCTTGCTGATGAAATTTCACCAGATACTTGCAGATTCTGGGATTCTACAACACATGAAAAGCTTGACAAAGACAGATTCCGTAGAGATCTTGGCGGTGTTGAAGAAGCATACCAGGAAATGATGCGTAGAATTTTAGGTTAATAAATAATTGTATTTAGGAGCGTATGTTTGATGTTTAATCAGATAAATGAAGAATGTGGTGTATTTGGAGTATTTTCATATGAAAATACAGACGTTGCATCAATGACATACTATGGGCTTTATGCGTTACAGCATCGTGGTCAGGAAAGCTGCGGAATTGTTGTAAATGACAGGGGTGTGTTTTCGCACAAAAAGGATTTAGGTCTTGTACATGAAGTATTTTCGAAGGATGTACTTGAAAGCCTTGGAACAGGGGATATTGCTATCGGACACGTTAGATATTCAACAACAGGCAATTGTACAAGCCAGAATGCCCAGCCTATAGTCATTCGTCATGTAAAAGGTTCGATGTCTGTGGCACATAATGGAAATCTTGTAAATGCTGCCTCTCTCAGAGAAAAATTTGAACTGAAGGGTGCAATTTTTCACACGACGAATGACACAGAAGTAATAGCTTATGCTATTACAGAGCAAAGACTTGTGAGGTCATCTATTGAAGAAGCAGTTGACTATGCCATGGATGAACTGAAAGGTGCATATTCACTTGTTGTTATGTCTCCAAGAAAACTCATAGCTGCAAGAGATCCTGACGGTTTCAGACCTTTATGTATGGGAAAAACAAAAGAAGGTGCAATAGTATTTGCATCTGAAACATGCGCTCTTGATACTATAGATGCTGAATTTATAAGAGATGTTGAACCTGGTGAAATTGTTGTTGTCAGCAAAGATGGAGTAAAATCAATAAAAAGACATTGCAAAAAGAAACCATCTATTTGCGTTTTTGAATATGTTTATTTTGCAAGACCTGACTCCATAATAGAAGGTTCAAGCGTTCAGGCTGCAAGACTTAGAGCAGGTGAATTACTCTGGAAAGAACACCCTGTTGACGCTGATGTTGTTATTGGCGTTCCGGATAGTGGTCTTGATGCAGCACTTGGTTTTGCACATGCATCTCATATACCATATGGAGTAGGTTTCATAAAAAACAGATATGTTGGACGTTCTTTCATTCAACCTTCTCAAAGCCAGCGAACCAATACTGTTAGAATAAAACTCAATGTTGTACGAAGTGTAGTTGAAGGAAAAAGAGTAGTTCTTATTGATGATAGTATTGTCAGAGGTACAACAAGTGCAAGAATTGTTAATCTCGTACGTGAAGCTGGTGCAAAAGAAGTTCATGTAAGAATTTCATGTCCTCCTTTCACAAACCCATGTTATTTTGGTACAGATATTGACAGTAAGGAAAACTTGATTGCTTGTAAGATGAGTATTCCTGAAATATGCAAATACATAGGTGCAGATAGTCTTGGATATTTGAGCATTGATGCTGTAAAAAGTCTTGCATATAAATCAGATTGTGATTTTTGTGTTGGATGTTTCAGCGGTGAATACCCTATTGAAGTACCAAAGGAAATGCCAAAAGATAAATTTGAAACAAAAATAATATAAGTTGAGGTAATTAAATGGAAAGTTATTCAGAAAGTTATAAAAAGGCTGGCGTTGACGTAACAGCCGGTTACAAAGCTGTACAGCTTATGAAAACACATATAGCAAAAACTATGACATCATCTGTTTTAACTGATATAGGCGGTTTTGGCGGTCTTTATGAACTTGATTTACAGGATATAAATAAGCCTGTTCTTGTATCAGGAACTGATGGTGTTGGAACAAAGTTAAAAATAGCATTTCTTATGGATAAGCATAACACTGTTGGTATTGATTGCGTTGCAATGTGTGTTAATGATATAATTTGTTGTGGAGCTAAACCACAATTTTTCCTTGACTATATTGCAGTTGGCAAAAATTACCCTGAAAAAATTGCTGATATAGTTTCAGGTGTTGCAGAGGGTTGTGTTCAGGCTGGTTGTTCTCTTGTCGGTGGTGAAACAGCAGAAATGCCAGGATTTTACCCTGAAGATGAATACGACCTTGCAGGTTTTTCTGTTGGTGTTGTTGATAAAGATAAGATCTTTTCAAATTCAACGCAGAAAAGCGGAGATGTAATTATAGCAATTCCATCAAGTGGTGTTCATTCAAACGGATATTCTCTTATAAGAAAAGTATTTACTGTCAATGAACAAAATCTTGCAAGACATTTTTCAGACCTTGGAACAACTCTTGGCGAATGTCTCCTTACTCCTACAAAAATATATGTTAAAGATATAATGGGACTTAAAGAAAAAGTTACGATTAAATCTGTTTCACATATTACAGGTGGCGGTTTCTATGAAAATATTCCACGTTCACTTAAAAAGGGACTTTCAGCAAACATCAAAAAGGATGATGTAAGAATTCTTCCTATTTTCGATCTTATTGCAAGAACAGGCCATATCCCTGAACATGATATGTTCAATACATTCAATATGGGTGTTGGTATGATGGTTACAGTTGCTCAGGAAGAAGCAGATTTGGCTGTAAATACATTAAAGTCACTTGGAGAAGATGCTTACATTCTTGGTGAACTTGTTGAATCAGACGAAGGTGTTATCCTTTATTAATTAGGTGTTTATATGAAAAAAAAGATAGTTGTCCTTGTTTCAGGCGGTGGAACTAATTTACAAGCCATTATAGATTCTATCGAAAATGGAAGTATTACAAACGCTGAAATTGCCTGTGTTGTTTCTTCAAAAGAAGGGGCTTATGCACTTGAACGTGCGAAGAAAGCAGGCATTGATACACTTGTGGTGCCAAGAAAAAATTTCAACTCAAATGAAGAATATTCATTGAAACTTTTAAGCATATTAAAAGAAGAAATTAAACCTGATCTTATAGTTCTTGCTGGATTTATGATTGTTTTAACAGATGCTTTTATTGATTCATTTGTAAATAAGATTGTAAATGTACATCCTTCTTTGATTCCTTCTTTCTGTGGAAATGGTTTTTATGGATTAAAAGTACACGAAGCTGCACTTGAGCGTGGCGTTAAGGTTACAGGTGCAACTGTACATTTTGTTAACAAAATTACTGATGGTGGACCAATTATAATTCAGAAAGCTGTTAAAATAATGGATGATGATACACCTGAAGTTCTTCAGAAAAGAGTTATGACCGAAGCTGAGTGGCATATTATGCCTGAAGCTATAAACTTATTTTGTAATGATAAGTTAGAAGTTATAGACAATAAAGTTATTATAAAAAAGTAGAGGTATTGTATGCAGAATATGTCTTTAGAAGATAAACTTAAAAGCAATTCTTACCCTGGTAGAGGTATAGTTGTTGGTAAATCAGCTGATTCTAAGTATGCGGTTGTTGCATATTTTATAATGGGTAGAAGTGTAAACAGTAGAAACAGAGTTTTTGTCACAGATGGTGATGGAATACGAACACAGGCATTTGATCCTTCAAAGTTGACAGATCCAAGCCTTATAATCTATTCTCCTGTCAGAGTTCTTGGTGACTATACTATTGCAACCAATGGTGATCAGACTGATACTATATACGATGGTATGAAAGATGGTAAAACATTTGAACAGTCTTTGAGAATAAGAAAATTTGAACCGGATGAACCTAATTATACACCTCGTATTTCTACTGTTATCAATACAGCAGATAAAGATAGTTTTGGATTTACAATTTCTATTTTGAAGAGCAATGAAGGTGATCCATCATCAACACAGCGTTTTACATATGACTACGAAACACCAAAGTCAGGTGAAGGTTTCTTCATTCATACATATATGGGTGATGGTAATCCACTTCCAACTTTTTCTGGTGAGCCTGAAAAAATTGAAATATCAGGTTCTATTGATGAATTTACAGATGTAATTTGGAATAGTCTTAATGAAGATAACAAAGTTTCTCTTTTTGTAAGATATATCGATCTTGATACTAAGAAAACAGAAACAAGAATTTTGAATAAAAATAAATAATAGAAAGGTGTTTATTATGTCATCAGAAATGTCATTAAAATACGGCTGTAATCCTAACCAGAAACCTTCAAGAATTTTTATGAAAGATGGTTCTGACCTTCCTATCACTGTTTTGAATGGAAAACCTGGTTATATCAATCTTCTTGATGCTTTGAATGGTTGGCAGCTTGTTAAAGAATTAAAGAAATCAACAGGTTATTGTGCTGCTGCATCTTTTAAGCATGTTTCACCAGCAGGTGCGGCTATAGGTAAACCACTCTCGGATACTTTGAAGAAGATTTATTTTGTTGATGATCTTGGAGAATTATCTCCAATGGCTTGTGCTTATGCGAGAGCAAGAGGGGCTGACAGAATGTCATCATATGGTGATTTTATATCTTTATCAGATGAGTGCGATGTTTCAACAGCAAATATGATTAAAAGAGAAGTTTCGGACGGTATAATAGCACCTTCATATTCACCAGAAGCACTTGAAATTCTCAAATCAAAGCGTAAGGGAAACTATACTATCATTCAGATTAATGAAAATTATGTTCCTGCACCTGTTGAAGTAAAAGATGTTTTTGGAGTTTCTTTTGAACAGGGAAGAAATAATCTTGTTATCGAAAGAGATATGCTTAATGAAGTAGTTACAGATGACAAAAATATTCCTGATGATAAGAAAATTGACCTTATTATTTCACTTATTACTTTAAAGTATACACAGTCAAATTCAGTTTGCTATGTTAAGGATGGACAGGCTATAGGTATAGGTGCTGGTCAGCAGTCAAGAGTTCATTGTACTCGCCTTGCAGGTAATAAGGCTGACAACTGGTGGCTTAGACAATCACCAAAGGTAATGAATCTTGAATTTGTTGATAATATAAGAAGACCTGACAGAGATAATGCTATAGATGTTTATATATCAGATGAATCACAGGACGTTCTTGCAGATGGAGAATGGCAGAGAATATTCAAGAAAAAGCCTGATGTATTTACAACTGAAGAAAAGAAAGAATGGCTTGCAAAAAATACAGATGTTTGTCTTGGTTCAGATGCATTCTTCCCATTCGGTGATAATATTGAAAGAGCAAAGAAGAGTGGTGTAGCTTATATTGCACAGCCTGGTGGTTCCATAAGAGATGATAATGTAATAGAAACATGCAACAAGTATAATATTGCTATGGCATTTACAGGTATCCGTCTTTTCCATCATTAATATTAAATTGGAGTTTTAGATATGAAAATTTTAGTTGTTGGCGGTGGCGGTAGGGAACATGCCATTGTTATGAAATTTGCTGAGAGCAGTAAAGTTGATAAAATATACTGTGCACCTGGAAACGGCGGCATATCAAAATATGCTGAATGTTTTGATGTTAATGCTAAAGATATAGATGGTATTGTCGAGCTTGCGAAAAAATTATCTGTAGATTATGTTTTTGTTGCACCTGATGATCCACTTGTTCTTGGAATGGTTGATGTACTTAATGCAAATGGATTCAAAACGTTTGGACCTGACAAAGCAGCTGCTATAATTGAGGGAAGCAAAGTTTTTTCTAAAGATTTGATGAAAAAATATGGCATACCTACTGCTGAATATAACGTATTTAATGCACCTGAAGATGCAATTAAGTTTATAAAGAACTCAAATAAGTATCCTACAGTTATAAAAGCTGATGGACTTGCTCTTGGAAAGGGTGTAGTTATCGCTCAGAACGAAAAAGAAGCTTTAGATGCTGTTAATTCAATTATGACTGACAAGATATTTGGTGAAAGTGGTTCTAATATTGTTATAGAAGAATATCTTGAAGGTCCGGAAGTTTCTGTTTTGTCATTTACTGATGGAAAAACAGTTGTTCCTATGATTTCTTCAATGGATCACAAGAGAGCATTTGATAATGATGAGGGTCCAAATACAGGAGGAATGGGTACAATTGCACCAAATCCTTATTATACAAAAGAAGTTGCAAAGGAATGTATGGATAAAATTTTTATTCCAACAATTAATGCAATGAATTCTGAAAATAGAACTTTCAAAGGTTGCTTATATTTTGGCTTGATGATAACGAAAGACGGTCCTAAAGTAATTGAGTATAATTGTCGTTTTGGCGATCCTGAAACACAAGTCGTACTTCCATTATTAAAAACTGATCTTGTTGATATTATGGAAGCAATAAATGATGGCAAGTTATCTGAATTGAATATAGAATTTTATGACAAGTCAGCTGCATGTGTAGTTATTGCGAGCGGTGGATATCCAAAGAAATATTCAACTGGTTATGAAATTTCAGGACTTAATGAAAATGGTCAGATAGACGGTTCTTATGTTTATCATGCCGGAACAAAATTGACTGATGGTAAGATAGTTACATCAGGTGGTCGTGTTTTAGGAGTAACAACTATTAGTGATACTCTTTCAGATGCACTTAAAGGTTCATATAGTGCTGTTAAGAAAATTAACTTTACTGATATGCATTATAGAAAAGATATTGGAAGTAAGGCTTTAAAGAAAATTAACTAATTTTTATATTACTCGGAGGATGTTAGTTTATGAATCCAAGAATTGATTATTTAAAATCTAAAACATCTTCATTGACTAATTCTCCGGGTGTTTATCTTATGAAAAATGAAAAGAATAAGATAATTTATGTTGGTAAAGCTAAGAATCTTATAAATAGAGTTTCGAGTTATTTTTTTTCAAATAATCATATTCCAAAAGTTGAATTAATGATTAATGATGTGTTCGATTTTGATTTTATAACAACGCAATCTGAATACGAAGCTCTTATTCTTGAATGTAATCTTATAAAAAAGCATAAACCGCAGTATAATATTCTTTTGATGGATGATAAATCATATACTTATATATTTATTCCATCTATAGATTATCCACGGTTGACATTAAAAAAGCAGCGTGATGAACGTGGAAAATATTTTGGGCCGTATATATCAGCTTCATATTCGAGGCTCCTTTTAAATGAGGCTAATGATTTATTCAAACTTCCAACATGTAAGAGGAATTTTGAAAAAAATTCACAGCGACCTTGTTTGAGGTATCATATGAATAAGTGTCAGGGGTACTGTAGAGGTAGTTTTTCGAAAAGTGAGTATTCTGATATTGTTGATGATGCTGTTTTATTTCTTCAATCAGGTTATAAAGAAACATTAAAAAAGTTGCATAATGAAATGCTTGAATCGGCTGAAAAGTTGAATTTTGAAAGATCAATATATTTAAGAGACAGACTCAAAGCGATAGATTCAATACAAAGTTCACAGGTTGTGATAGATAACTATTATAGCAATTGCGATGTAATTGCATTTGCAAAAAGTGATGCTGAGATATGTATTTCAGTTTTAATATATAGAAAAGGAAATATTGCAGATAAAGCTTTGTATTATTTTGAAGATTCTGTTATTGATGAGAATTTCTGGGAATCCTTTATAGTTCAACATTATTTGAATTATAAAAATATACCGGATAAAATTATTCTTCCAGAATATTTTGGTGGAGATATTTCGCTTTTGATTGATTTTTTTAATATTTCTTTTTTTAAAAATGTTAAGGTTATATCTGCTCGTTCAGGAACTTCAAAGAATTTATATGAGCTCGCATTGAAAAATGCAATTGAACATATAACCGTTAAGCATGAGAAAAATAATAAGAATACACATATCTTAACAGAAATATATAAATCTTTGGATTTAGAATATTTTCCAAATTATATTGAATCATATGATATTTCTAATTTAGGTGATTCTGTTATTGTTGCTGGTATGGTCGTTTTTGAAAATGGAGAGCCGTTGAAAAGAGCGTATAAACATTTTAATTTGCCTCAGGATATGGGTCAAAATGATTTTGAATGTATGTATCATATTTTAAAAAGGCGTTTAATTCATATTGGAAATGATAAAAAAGATATGTTTTTTAATAAAAAGCCCGATTTGATTCTTGTTGATGGTGGTGTTCAACATCTAAAGTTTGTTCAAAGAGCATTTGACGAACTTGGCATTGACAATATCTCTCTCTTTGGTATGGTAAAAAATAGCAAACACAGAACAAGAGCATTGGTTGATTTGAATGGAAATGAAGTTTCTATAAGAAATAACCTTGAGGTTTTTAATTTTTTTACAAGGATACAGGATGAAGTACATCGTTTTTCTATTTCGTATATGAAAAGAAAAAATAAGAGTAGGTATCAGTCTGAAATATTGAATGTCAAAGGCATTGGTGAAGTTAAATTAAAAAAGCTGATGTCAAAATATAGAACTTTAAAATCTATAAAAGAGGCTGAACCTTCTGATATTCAAAAGTTGATATCTGTTAATGATGATGTTATGAAGGATTTAATCAAGGTTATAAATACTTTATAGAAGAAAGGTTTGATTATGAGAGTTATAACTGGAATTGCAAGAGGTACAAGACTTAAATCTTTTGAAGGTGATAATGTCAGACCTACTACAGATAAAGTGAAAGAAGCTATTTTTTCGTCTATACATTTTGTAGTTGAGGGTTCAAAAGTTCTTGATTTGTTTGCAGGAACGGGTCAGCTTGGAATTGAGGCACTTAGCAGAGGAGCGAATGGAGCTTTTTTTATTGACAATAGTAAAGATTCTATAAAATTGGTCGAACAAAATCTCAATTTATCTAAATTAAAAGATTCAAAGATAAAAATAATCAATGAAGACAGTATTTTATTTCTTAAAACAAACACAGAAAAATTTGATTTTGTTTTTGTTGATCCACCTTATAGAAAAGGAATCATTCTTCAAGTTTTGAAAAATATTGAAAATAGTTTGAATGACAATGCTTATATTTTTTGTGAGCATGAAAAAGAATTAGAGTTGCCAGAAAAAATTGGCAATTTAAATCTTCAAAAAACATATAAGTATGGAAAAATATATGTTTCTTTGTATAGATATTTTTGTTTGGAAAGTGATGAAATATGAGAGTTGCAGTTTGTCCCGGAAGTTTTGATCCTGTTACGTTGGGACATATCGATATAATAAGACGTGCATCTAAATTATTTGACAAGGTAATTGTTTTAATTTCTGTTAATTACAACAAAAAAAATCCGTCTTTTTCAGTTGAAGAAAGAGTTGATTTAATAAAAAGATGCACAAAAGATATAAACAATATTGATATAGATATTCTTGATGGGTTGCTTGCGGACTATGTTGAGAAATGCAATGCAGTTGCAATTGTAAAAGGTTTAAGGGCAGTGTCTGATTTTGAATATGAGTTTCAGATGGCAATGGCTAACAAAAATCTTTATTCTGGTGCAGAAACCGTCTTTTTGACAACTTCATCTGAGTATATGTTTTTAAGTTCAAGTGTTGTTAAACAAATTGCATATTTTGGCGGAGATATTTCCAAATTTATACCTGCTGAAATTGTTGAAACAGTTACCAATAGATTGAGAAAGGATGATAATAATGAGTAGTATAGAAGAAATTCTTGAGAATATGGATGATTTGCTTGATA
Organism: Oscillospiraceae bacterium; assembly: GCA_022769365.1. Lineage (GTDB taxonomy): Bacteria > Bacillota > Clostridia > Oscillospirales > Ruminococcaceae > Ruminococcus_C. The sequence goes on from JALEJO010000107.1 coordinate 38,833, forward strand.
ATTCAAAAACTCTTCCATTTACAAGTAAAATTTTAATTGATGCTGAACAGATGAGAGAACTTATAAATGATGTCAGACTTAATATTCCTCAGGAAATCAAGAGAGCTAAGGTTATTGATTTTGACAGAGAAAGAATTTTAAAGTCAGCTGAAGAACAAGCTGAATCAATTATAAGAAATGCAGAAACAAAAAAGGATGCTATGATTTCAGAACAAGAAATCACTAAAGAAGCGAAAAAACGTGCAGTTGAGATTTTAAATAAAGCTCAGAATACTTCAAAAGAAGTTAGAGCTGCATTAGATCAATACGTTGAAAAACGATTGACAGATGTTGAAACTGAGTTACAGAACACTATTAGTGCAATTAAAACTACAAAAAATAAATATAGCGGCTATAAGAAATAATATCTTATAGCTGCTATATTTCTAATTTTATAATTGCACCAAATACAAATTTGGTGCAATTATGTTTTTACTTTATCGGATGCATAAGCTTTTTGTTTAAAGTTTCAAAAAATGTACTTCCCTTAAAATCAACTATATTTACTGAGTAATTTGATTTTGTAATATATAAAATATCTTTATCTAAAAAATCAGTTTCATTTTCTCCATCAGCATTTATAATAAGTTTCTGGTCATCTCGCAATTTAGTGCAGACTTCTATATTACTTTTATCTGAAAAGATTAGTGGTCTTGCAAATAATGAGTGTGGACATATCAATGATAGCTCTATACAATTTAATTCAGGATGGATTACCGGTCCTCCAGCCGATAACGCATATGCTGTTGATCCTGTTGGTGTACTAAAAATTATACCATTTGCTCTGTATTTGCCCACTAAAATACCATCGGCTTTTACAGTAAATTCACACATTTTTGACTTTGATTCATATATAACAATATCGTTTAAAGCTTCAAGATGTTTATTACAGATATTACCTTGTATCATCATTCTTTTAGAAACTTTATATTCCTTTGTAGAAAGCTTTTTAATTATTTCTAATTCGTCATGTTCAACTGATGACATAAATCCCAGTCGTCCAGTGTTAATTCCAACCAGTTTTATATTTGTATCCAAAAGCATTTTTGAACATTGGAGAATTGTTCCATCTCCACCAATTGCTATAATATAATCAATATCATTTTTTATGCTATTATAATCTGAAAAAAATACTTCTACATCTTCTTTAAGCATTATTTTATAAATGCTATCAATATATACGTTACATTTTATTTCATTTAAAATATTTATTATAGAAACAGTACATTTATAGGCATTTTCTTTTTGAAAATTTGGATATATATATACATTCATTTTATTTCTCCATCGACATCATTGCTATTGAAACAATTCTTTCTATATCAAAATTCTTATTCTGAGATTTTTCTTGTTTTTTCTTCATATGTATAAGATATTCAGTATTACCTGAACCACCTTTTATCGGTGATGGTTCAAGATTTATTATATCTAAATTTATTGAGTTAAAATAATTAATTAAATCATATAAAAGCTTAATATGCACTTTTTTGTCTTTAACTATGCCTTTTTTACCAATATTTTTAATTCCTACTTCAAACTGTGGCTTTATCAAAAATACAATTTTACCATCTGATTTAAGAAGTTCAACAGCATATTCTGTTATTTTTTTTAAAGAAATAAATGATACATCAGTACATATGAAATCAAATAATACATCTGGATAGAGTTCCTTAAAATCTCTTATGTCAGTTTTCTCTATATTTAATATATGTTCATTATTTTTTAAACTTGGGTCAAGTTGATTTGACCCCACATCTACAGCATAAATCAAGCTTGCACCGTTTTGTAATAAGCAATCTGTGAATCCACCTGTTGATGCACCTATATCAAGGCAGATTTTATCTTTCACATTTATATTAAAATTGTCAATTGCATATTCGAGTTTTAGTCCGCCTCTTCCAACATATTTTTCATTTTCACCAACATATTCTATAATGTCATTTTCTTTAACATCAAAAGAAGGTTTACATACATTTTTTTTGTTTACAAACACTAAACCTTCTTTTATGTATTTTTTGGATAATTCTCGGCTTCTGGCTATTTTGCGATTAACTAATTCTATATCAAGTCTACTCATCTTTTAAAACCTTTTTTGCATATTCAGCTATTTTTTCAGGTGATAAACCTATTTTGTCAGTTATAGAAGAAACTGATGCTTGTTTAAGAAAATCATTTGCTGCAATAATATGAAAATCACCATTAAATTGATTTTCTGATAACTTTTCTGCAATCATATTTCCGATTCCGGAATATATATATGACTCTTCACACATAATTATATGTTTATAATTAAGAGCAATTTTGACTATATTTTCAGAGAAAGGAAAAATTTTAGTTAATTTTATAAAATCTGGTTCAATATTATTTTCTGATAAAATTTCCATTGCTGATAGAACATTATCACATATTCTACCATATGAAATTAATAAAATTGATTTTTCTGAATTATTATTTTCAGTATAAACATAGTCAATAGATTGCAATTGAAAGATTTTATCGTTATTTATATTTTCATTTCCCCTTGGATAGCGTACACAAGCAAGGTATTTATCATCATAAACAGCAGTTTTTACGCACATCTTCAACTCTTCATATGTTGTTGGAGAGTAAATTGTTGTATTTGGAATTGATGTAAGAAGTGAAATGTCAAACATTCCCTGATGAGTTTCACCGTCAAGTCCAACTATTCCTGCTCTATCTATCCCTATAACTACATGATTGTTCCCTATTGAAACATCATGTATTAATTGGTCATAGGCTCTTTGTAAAAATGAAGAATATACAGCAAATATTGGTATCATTCCCTGAGAAGCAAGACCTGCTGCAAAAGTAACAGCATGCTGTTCGGCAATGCCAACATCAAAAAATCTTCTTGGGTATTTTTTTGCAAAATATTGCAGACCTGTACCATATTTCATAGCTGCTGTTATTGCACATATTCGTTTATCATTATCAGCAAGTTCTACAATATATCTACCAAATACAGTAGAAAATGAATCTGTAGCTGATACTTCAGGATTACCAGTCATAATATCAAATTTGGATACTCCATGATATTCGCCTGGATTTTCTTCTGCTGGAGTGTAACCTTTGCCTTTTGTTGTATTAGCATGTATAATAACAGGACAATGGTAAGTTTTGGCAGCTTTTAAAGCGTTTTCCATACTTCTTAAATCGTTTCCGTCTACAGGTCCAAGATAGACAAATCCCATATTTTCAAACAAAGTGGTGTCTTTGCCGATAAATATTTTTTTGGTGCAATCTTTAACAGCTTTTAAACCCTTTGCAAGTTTAATTCCTATTTTAGGTATTCTGAGCAATCTTCTTTCTAGATGCTGCTTAGCTTTTACATATCCTTCATTTGTTCTGATTTTGCGTAAATATTGTGATAATGCTCCAACATTTTTTGAAATTGACATTTCGTTATCATTTAAGATAATTATCATATTTCGTCGTGTTTTACCAGCATTATTCAATCCTTCATATGCCAGACCACCAGTCATTGCACCATCGCCAATTACAACAATTACATAATGTTCTCTGTCACCATTTAATCTCATTGCATCTGAGATACCACAAGCGACAGATATGGACGTGCTGCTATGACCGCTTATAAATATGTCATGTTCTGATTCATCAGGCTTAGGAAAGCCTGAAAGACCGTTTTCTGTCCTTATTGTATTAAATTTATCTAATCTACCTGTAAGTATTTTATGTGTGTAACACTGGTGACCAACATCCCAAATAATTTTATCCTTTGGAGAATCAAAAACACGATGAATAGCCATAGTAATCTCAACTGCACCAAGATTGGAGGCAAGATGTCCACCATTTTTTGATATAGTTGAAACAAGAATATCTCGTATTTCATCTGTCAGATACTCGCATTGTTCCAATGATAATCTTTTCAAATCATAAGGTAGATTAAGGGATTTTATATCTATCTCATTTTTATTTTTTAAATCACTCATTTACTTATGCGAATAGAAATCAATGTTTCCTATTCAGCAGCTCCTTTGTATATTTAATCATAAATTCATTATCTGGAAAAGCTTCAAGTATTTTTAAAGCTTTATCTGTATATTTTTTTGCTCTTCTTTTTGATTCTTCAAGTCCGAGTATTGATACAAAAGTTGATTTATTTTCTTCAACATCACTATTTATAGGTTTTCCAAGCACTTCTTGGGTGCTTTCAACGTCAAGAATATCATCTATTATCTGAAAAGCAAGTCCGACACACATACCATATTCAGAAGCTTTGTCTACAAGATATTTTGGTGCATGAGCTGTTATTGCGCCCATTTTGCAGGCACATTGTATTAAAGCACCTGTTTTTGCAAGACACATAAGAGATAACTCCTCAACAGATACATTCTCTGAATTTTCAAGTTCAAGATCCATCTGCTGTCCACCTATCATTCCAAGAAATCCGGTTGATTTTGAAAGTTCGGAAATAAGCTTTACTTTTATATCTGAATTTATTGTATCATCGTCAGCTATTACTTGAAAAGCATATGTTATAAGTGCATCTCCCGCAAGTATTGCTGTGTACTCATCAAATGCCTTGTGGCAGGAAGGTTTTCCTCGTCTGAAATCATCATTATCCATTGCAGGAAGATCATCATGGATAAGTGATGCTGTATGTATCATTTCAATTGCACAAGCGGCTATGCTTGCTTTATCTACTATACCATTACACATTTTACAGAATTCATATACAAGCATAGGTCTTACACGTTTGCCACCTGCCTGCATTGAATATTCCATTGCATCTATTACCCTTTTCTGGAACAAGTCATCTGTTACATTTTCAAATAAAGTGCACATTTTTGCATTAAATAAATCTATATATTCATTTTCCATAATTATTCCTCGCTTTCTATATAATTAACCTGCAATTTTGCATTTTCAATTCTCTTTTTTATACTTCCTGAAATTTCAGTTCCCTTTTTATATAACTTAAGACTTTCATCAAGAGATAAAGTAGTATTTTCAAGCTTATTTGTTATTTCTTCAAGTTCTTTTATTTCTTCTTCAATGCTCATTATAAATCCTCCGTTTCTACTACCTTAACTGTAATTTTTTTATTGAGTGATACTATTTCAAGGATATTATCTTTCTCAATATTATCAATCGGTAATATAATTTTGCCGTCCTTGTACACTAAACAGAGCCCTTTTTCCATAATACTGCTTATGTTGTTTGATTCAAGTTTTTGATTTAGTATACTATATTTATTTTCAATTGAAAAGATTTTCTTGTTTATGCAGTCATTAATACGATTTTCAAAAGAAATAGTTTTAGAAAGTAATTTTGAGTACTTATTATTTTTGTACGCAAGTCTGAAACGTTTATCTTTCTCATCAAAAATATTTTCTATTTTGCCTACTTTGTTCTTTAGTATTAAAGAAATTCTGTTATCGTATCTGATACATATATCTAAAATATTCTGAAGTGAAATGGAACATAGTTCAGCCGCTGCTGAAGGCGTTGGTGCTCTTAAATCAGCTGTATAATCAGATAAGGTATAATCTGTTTCATGTCCTATAGCTGCAATCACAGGAGTTTTCATAGCGTGAATAATATCACATATTTTCTCTGAATTAAATACAGATAAATCTTCAGATGAACCTCCTCCCCTTGCAAGTATAACAGTATCTGCATTACCATTGTCAGCAAGTTTCAACATAGAACAAATATTCATTTCAGATTTATATCCTTGTACAGACGTATTATAAACATCTATTATGCATATAGGGTTTCTTCTTGACATTATATTTATAATATCGTGAATAGCAGCTCCTTCTGATGACGTTACAACAGCAATTTTTTTAGGAAAAGATGGTATATCTTTTTTATTTTCAGATAAAAAATACCCCTTTTTCTCAAGATTTTCTTTAAGTTTAAGATACTTTAGATACTCCTCCCCTGCTCCTGATGCATAAACATCTGTGACATATAGCTGGAACGCTCCATCTCTTTCGTATATTCCAACGTTGCCTATAGTTACTACAGACATCCCATCATTTATATCAAATTGAAGTTTTGAAACATAAGATGAGAACATACAAGCTCTTATTGATGAAGTTTCATCTTTTAAAACAAAATAATAGTGACCTGAAGAATAATGTTTTTTTAGGTTTGTTATCTCACCTTTTACATATACTCCGCTAAGATTTTTATTATCTCTTAGATAATAGTTTGCATATCTGTTTAGCTGACTTACTGATAAAATTGCCATTAAATTAGTCCTTGACCATTTCCTGAATTTTTAATTTTGCAAAAACAGCAGAACCTATAGCATTGTCGCATGAAAATTCTGCATTGCAAAAGTACACATTATTGATTGCTGAAGAAATCATATTTTGAATAATTAAATCGGACATTACACCGCCTGAATATACAACAGGAAGTTCAGGATATTTTTTTCTTACAGCTTCTGTCATTTTAATTATTGTATTGCCTATGTATGAAAGACAGTACATGGCTACATTTTCTTTTAATTCTCCTGATTCAAGCATCTTTTTACATTTATTTTCAAGTCCGGATAAACAGCAATCATTCCCTTTTAACTTAATTTTTTCTTTAAAATTATAATTGCTTGATAAAGCTAATTTTTCAAGTTCTTTTCCGCATGGAAATGACAAACCTAACATTAAACCAACTCTGTCAATTGCTTGTCCTGCTTTTAAATCAAGAGATGATGAGAATTGTTGAGCTTTAATTATATCATTTTTATCCGGTGATATTAAAAGACAATCTGTTGTTCCACCACTTATATGAAAAGCAATGAACTCTCTTTTTATAAAGTTCATATTATCAGTGCCTTTTAAAGCAGACAAAATATGATTTATCTGATGTGAAGTTGTAAAGCATGGTATACTCATCAGAGTAGATAAACTTTCAGCAAAAGTATAGCCTGTCATAAAACAAGGCATATATGATCCTTCTATATTTCTCGGTTTATTTGTAACTCCTACTGATATTATATCATATTTTTTTTCTTTTATCAAGTCTTTTATCACAACAGGAAGCTGTTTTTGATGATGAAAAACAGCTTCGCTTTGTCTGATTCCTGCTTCCCCATTTTTTACGGGGAGAAGTTTTCTTGAATAAGTAACTTCGTTTGTATCAAGATTTATAATAGCAACAGATGTTGTATAGTTACTTGTGTCTATACCAAGTGTATATTTACTCATTTGAAGCATCTTCTTCTAAACTTTTAGAATATGACCCGAGAACACCATTTATATATGAAACATCATCTTTGTATGTATATATTTCAGCGAGATGAACAGCCTCTTTTATAGCAGCATTAACAGGTGTTTTATCCTGATATAAAATTTCAAAAACGGCAATCTGCAAGATTACTTTATTTAATACTGCTATTCTTTCAAAGCTTCTCTTTATGCTGTACTTTGCAATTACAGAGTTTATTTCATCTTCGTGTTCTATAACGCCTTCAACCAATTCTTTGACATCATCAGAAAAAGGTAATTCAAGATCTTCAACTATACTGTACAACTCTTCTGTTTCAGTATTTTTTTGAAAAGCTCTTTCAAAAAGTATTATAAAAGCACATTCTCTTATTTCTCTTCTTGATATATTTTTTTTATACATTTTAACCTCCTGGAGAAAATTCGATATGATTTTCCCTCATTATTTTTTACTACCTTATATTATACCAAAAAATTATGAAAAGTACAACTATTTTATTTCAAAAATTCTTATTTTTTCTGCGGAAATTGAAATTTCATCAAGAATTATATTTTTTATGGCAGCTGCATCTTCGGAACTTAGTCCGTCAGTCTTAATAACAACCTTTGCATCTTCATTCGTTAAATAAACTATGCAATCTTCAAATCCAAGACTTTTGATGAGTGACTCTATGTTACCTTCACTTTTAGTTAATTTGGTCATGTCTACGGCTTCTATTGCTTTTGAAACCATTTCATCATCTGAAATATCTCCGCCTCCTATGACAGTCTGGAGAGTCGCAACAGCGTTATCTCTGTTATTATCTCTTTCAATTCTTGCTTCAGCAAAATAATCGTCCTGATATGTTTCCTCTTCAGCATTTACAAAAACAGTATCACCATACATAGCATCAACAGTTTCATCTTCCAATTTTGTTGATACAGCTTTATCTTTTAATCCATAATTTACAGCTGCTGCTCCTACAAGTAATAATGCAAATGCACCTGCAATAATCTGTTTTTTTCCAATAATTAATGATGGTTTCTTCATCTGAAATTCTCCTTTTTGTTCTTCTGTGTTACATAAATTTGATTTGTCCTTATATTTAGGCTTGTTGATACAGCTTTGTATATTTTTTCTTTAACAGCACTGTTGTCACCTCCTTCACATACTACTAAAACACCTGTTATTTTAGGATTTTCTATTGAAATTGTAACCGGAGAATCATTTTCTCCATATATGTATTTTTCTTCCAATTCATTTTTATCTGCGGATTTAATGTTATGCTCTTCTTTAGCGTATTCATACTTTGATGTGCCTTCTGAAGTTACCATAACAATAGTGTCCCCTGCTCCTTCTATTTTAGAAATGATTTTTGTTAAATCTGACTCTATATTGCTTATATAATCCGATTCAGTATTGATTTCGTTGTTTGTATTTGATTCTTTATTTTCTCCATTATCAATTATATTAAAGAAAATCAAAAATAGTACAGAAATAATTATCAGGGAAAAATATATTGTCATTTTTCTGCTTGATTTTATTGTTTTTAAAATATTTTGTATATTAATCAAATTCAATGTTTACATCTCCATTTCCTTCAAAAAAGTCTTTTATTAAATTTTCAGCTTTGATTTTTTCAGTACAATTGTATAAGGTTACATTTATGTGTGTAATTTCATTATCTTTGTATTCAATTTTACATTCTAAATCTTTAAATTTTATTGATTCAGATGACAAAAGGTCACATAACTTATTTTTCAAATTGTTTTGTGATGATTTTATTATTTCTGATTCTATATCGTAAGTTTGTGATTTAAAACTTCTATAATTTTTTATATCAAGCCTTATATTATCTTTTATATTTACTTTAAAAGCTGTAGATACAAATATATACATTACAAAAATTATACAAATACATTTGAATGTGCTTTTTTTGTTTTCATCAGGAGTCATAAAACCAAAAATAGATAAACCTACTATAATTACTGTTAATAATAAAAACATTGTTTTTATCTCTGTCATTTTATTTACCGCTATATTTTTGATGTGATTAATACAATTGCTATTGATATTACAAACACCGAAAAAACGGTTATCAACAACGCATATGCTATTGAAAATACAATTTCAACTGTATTAAAAAAATCCATAAAATCATTTTTCCCATACATCTCGGATATAATTGATGCTGACATAAATGTAAACCTATAAATTATTATTTCTATTATAACAGGTATAATATAAACTCCCAAAATTACAATTGCCATTGTCCCCAATCCACTTTTTAAAATATTTATGCAACTTTTTACACTTCCATAAGCTTCCGAAATAGATGAACCTACTATTGGAATGGAACTTGTTATCAATAATTTTACAGTTTTATTTCCTATTCCATCAGCATTTGAATTAATAATTGTTTGTATAGATAAAATACCTGAGTATATGCTTAAAAATAGCTTTATGCAAATTTGAATAATCTTATTTATATGCTTTATTATTGTTTTGAATGAAAAGAATGAATTTACAGAATCACATACCGCCAAAGCAAAACATATATATAGAAAAGGAATCACGCAGTTGTTTGTTATTTGTACAATTATATCAGATAAAGTTAGTAGAATTGCACTATATCCTGATGCCGTAACGGTTCCCGAAGATAATAGTATTGTACTTGAAAAAACAGGAATAAAAGCCATAAAAAACTCTGAACATCTATTTATTATATTACATATGTCTTCAAAACAATGAAAAAACAAGTCATAAATAAGAATTACATTTGCCATAAGACATATTTTATCGAAAAAAATTCTATTTGTTGATAATCCGTTGATTGAGTTTATAAAATATGAAATTGTAAGAAGAATAAAAACAGATATAAGGTATTTAAAAGGTTTTTGAATATTATCTTTTACATTTTTAAGTATATATTCAAATAATTCTGAAAGATTCAAATTTCTTATATCAGATATGCTTTTTATATCAGAATCTCCAAAATCAAAAATATTTTTTATTTCTTCTGTTATATAGGGATTTATATCTGAATAGTCAAAATAGTTTTCAATATATCCTGATATATTTTCATCATTCTCATATGCATAAACAATGACAGGTGAAGATATAAGAAAATATATAATAGATATAAATACAGAAATAAAAATCGTTTTTTTACACTTCATTTAAGAACCTCTGAAAGAATTTCTATTATTTTTATGAATAGAGGAAGAGCAGTTATTGTTATTGAAATTTTACCTGATGTTTGTACTATAATTGCAAGACTATTTTCATTACAATCTTTACAGATTGACTCACCGATTTTTGTTATGTACGATATTGCAAATGATTTTAGCAGTATTTTATAATATTCCATATCAATATTAGTATCTTCGAATATGTTATTCAATAAATCTGATATTGGAAGAAATAATTCCACCAATTTTATAATGGAAATACAGATTACTGCAAGTATAAGCAATAATGCTTGTTCTTTTAGGTATTGTTTTATAAGTACAGAAAAAATACATGCTAAAACACATATCAAAAGTAAAACCAAAAACTCATTCATAAACCAAAAACATTTTTTACTGTATCAAAAAGATTTCCTATTTCGTTTACAATAAGCATCAAAACTACTATTAAACCTGCAAGACAAGTTAACATAGCTTGTTCTTCTCTTTCAGCACGTTTTAAAACAAGATTTAAAACGGCAACAATTATTCCTACGCCTGCTATTTTAAAGATTAAATCTATATCCAAATCCATTTTATTCTCCACTATATAAACATAATTACAACAAAAAGACCAAATAATATCCCTGTTGAATTATATATTTTTGACTTTTTCTTTATTTCATCTCTTTTTTCAGAGTATATTTTTTCTAAATCATCAGCATATTTGTTTAAGAGTTCATATTGTCTTGAAGCGTTAGTTTTTCCAATAACATTGCCAACCTGTATAAGAATTTCTTTTGATTCAATTTCAAGATATAAATCATTATTTATAACATTAATCCACTCATTTTCAAAATTACAAAAATAATTTTTATTTGATAATTTTTTATAGTAATAAAGCTTTGAACTATTGGATAAATTATCAATTATTTCAAAAAGCGGCATAGCTTTATATCCAATATCATTCGATATAACACGGAGTGACTCGGCAGATGCTTTTGTATAATTATTTTTCTTGTTAATGGAGTACAAATACATTGGACCTGACAATGAAATTAAGACAAATAATACAAAAATAAACATATTTTTCATAATTCAATTATCTTCTTTATTTTTCCAATATTTTTGTTATTATCAACAAAAACTATAAAATTAAATATTTTTTTATCTAATATACTTTTTAATGACGTTTTATTTTTTAATTCATTTATATTGTCAGCATGTGTTGAAGCAATTATATTTACTCCATTTCCATATATGTCTTCTATTGCATCGGCATCTTCAAAAGATGATATTTCATCACAGATTATTATTTGTGGTGATAATGTTCTAAGTGCTATTTCCATACCTTTGTGTCTTGGGTATTGGCATAAAATATCTGTCATTTCACCAATGTTATTTTGTGGAATACCATTAAACATAGCTGATATTTCGTTTCTTTCGTCTATAAGTGCAATTTTATATTGAGTTGATAAGATTCTGCATAAATCCCGTAATAAAGTTGTTTTACCTGAGTTTACTTTACCTGCAATTAATAAATTAACATTTTCATTTTTTGAGTAAATGTTATTATATAATTCCAAAGCAGCATTATATACTTCTTTTACAATTCTAATATTTAAACTGCTTATATGTTGCATAGAAATAATTTCACCATTATCAATATCAACATTTGCTACACCACCTATACCAACTCTACACCCGCCTTCTGCTGTTATGTAACCGTCTTTTATAGTTTTTTCAAAGCTATGTAGTGAGTGCTTGCATAAAGAATTGAATATATCATTTAACATTACCATATCAACGATAATTCCATTTTTAAAGTTATCAGATAAATTTCCGTTTTCTGATAATGCATATTCTTTGCCACAAATAGTTAAATGAATTGACTGATTAACTCGTATTCTTATTTCCTGAACAGAATTTTTATCACAATCAGATAATTTGTAAATAGCATTTTTAATATTCAACGGCATATATTCCGCCATAATTTTAAGTCTGTCCATATCTTTCCTCCGTTTGATATTATAATATTCGTTTTATTTATTAGTTATTACTCTTTTGAATAAAAAAATTATTATGGGTATAATAAGATTAGTAGAATAGATAAATAAATAAAAATTTATCATAAAAGCATTGACAAAAATCAAAATATGGTGTATACTGTATTTAGTTAGATAATGCTAACTAAAATAATGAAAGGACAGACTATATATGGATTACGCAGAAATGTCTTTAAAAAAACATTATGAATGGAAAGGTAAAATTGAAGTTACCTGTCGCGTTCCACTTGAAACTGATGAGGATTTATCACTTTGTTATACCCCTGGTGTTGCAAGAGCATGTACTGAGATACAAAATAAGCCTGAAAAAAGTTTTGAATTAACAAGAAGATTTAATACAGTAGCTGTTATAACTGATGGAACAGCTGTACTTGGACTTGGCGACATAGGTCCTGAGGCCGGTATGCCTGTTATGGAGGGAAAATGTGCATTGTTCAAAAAGTTTGGCGATGTAGATGCCATACCTATTTGTATTGATTCTAAAGATACCGATGAAATTGTTAAGACTATAACATTGATTTCAAAGTCTTTCGGAGGAATTAACCTTGAAGATATATCAGCTCCAAGATGTTTTGAAATAGAAAAGCAACTGAAAGAAAAACTGGATATTCCTGTTTTTCATGATGATCAGCACGGAACAGCTATTGTAACACTTGCAGCCTTAATAAATGCTCTTAAGTTCGTTAAAAAAGAAAAAGAAGATATAAGGGTTGTAATTAATGGTGCAGGTGCAGCAGGAATAGCGATTGCAAAGCTTATAATGGCTTTTGGTGTTAAGAACATAATTATGTGTGATAGTCATGGATGTATATATAGTAGAAGAGAAAATCTTAATGATGCAAAAGAAGCTATAGCAAAAGAAACAAATCTTGACTGTATAAAAGGCAATCTTTCTGATGCAATGAAGGGCTCAGATGTATTTATAGGTGTGTCAGCTCCGGGTTGCGTTACTAAAGAGATGATAAAATCAATGGCTGAAAATGCTATTGTCTTCACTATGGCAAACCCTACTCCTGAAATTATGCCTGAAGATGCAAAAGAAGCGGGTGCAGCTGTAATTGGAACAGGAAGAAGTGATTACCCAAATCAAATAAATAATGTTCTCGTATTTCCAGGTTTGTTCAGAGGTGTTCTTGATAAAAGAACTAAAGAGATAACAACAGAAATGCAGCTTGCTGCCGCAAATGCTATAAGTGAATGCATTCCTTATGACGAATTGAGAGCAGATTACATTATTCCGGATGTACTTGATAAAAGAGTTGCCAAATCAGTTGCAGAAGCAATAAAAAATATATAAATATTTTTTTATCGTAAATATTGACATTATCAATAAGATGGTGTATAATTAAGTTACAATAGAAAGAATTGAATTAGCTTAAGCTAACAGAAGCCGATTGGAGGTTAAAATGGCTGAAAAAAATAATAAAAAAGAAGTAAAAGCAGAAGTTTCTCCTGTTGAAATGGTAAATAAACTTGTTCAGAAAGCTAAAGTTGCTCTTCAGGAGTATATGAAACTCAATCAGGAACAGATTGATAAAATAGCCAAAGCAATGGCACTTGCAGGGTTATCAGCACAAATGGAACTTGCAAAAATGGCAGTTGATGAAACAGGAAGAGGTATTTTTGAGGATAAGGTAACAAAGAATATATTTTCAACTGAATATATTTGGCATTCAATAAAGCATGAAAAAACAGTAGGTATAATTGAAGACAATGTAGATGAAAGTTATCTTGAAATTGCCGAACCTGTCGGAATAGTTGCAGGTGTTACACCTGTTACAAATCCAACTTCTACAACTATGTTTAAGTCTATTATATGTGCCAAAACAAGAAATCCTATTATATTTGGTTTTCATCCAAATGCTCAAAAATGTTCCGTTCGTGCGGCACAAATAGTCAGAGATGCTGCAATAAAAGCTGGTGCTCCGGAAAATTGTATTCAATGGATTGAAGTTCCATCAATTGAAGCAACAGGTTGCCTTATGAATCACCCTGACGTTGCAACAATTCTTGCAACAGGTGGTCCTGGAATGGTTAAAGCTGCTTATTCAGCCGGTAAGCCGGCACTTGGTGTTGGTCCTGGCAACACACCTTGCTATATTGAAAAAACAGCTAACATAAAGCAAGCTGTAAATGACCTTATTTTGTCAAAGTCTTTTGATAATGGTATGATTTGTGCTTCAGAACAGGCAGCAATTATTGATGCAGAGGTTTATGATGAATCAATTAGTTTTATGAAAATGCACGGCTGCTACTTTGCAAAGAAAGATGAAGTAAAGAAAATTCAGGATGTTGTTATAAATGTAGAAAAAATGGCGGTTCAGCCTTGGGTAGTTGGACAGTATCCTTGGCAGATTGCTGAAAAGGCAGGAATTAAAATTCCTAAGGAAACAAAAGTACTTTGTGTCGAAATAGAAGGAACTAATGCAGACGAATATCCACTTGCACTTGAAAAATTATCTCCTGTACTTGCAGTAGTTAAGTCAGATAATAATGAACATGCTTTTGAAATGTGTAAAGAAATGCTGAAACATGGTGCAGGTCATACAGCTGTAATTCATTCATCAAATGAAGAACTTATAGAAAAATACGGTTCTGAAATGAAAGCAAGCAGAATAGTTGTTAACTCCCCTGCTTCATTTGGTGCAATCGGAGATGTTTACAACTCAATTGCTCCATCTCTTACTTTAGGCTGCGGTTCTTATGGCAAGAATTCTGTTTCTGAAAATGTTACGGCTAAAAATTTAATTAACAGAAAGAAAGTTGCAAAGAGGAGACTTAATATGCAGTGGTTTAAAGTTCCTGAAAAGATATATTTTGAACCAGGTTCTGTTCAATATCTTTCTAAAATGCCTGATATTCATAGAGCAATGATAATTGCTGATCCTGGAATGGTACAATTTGGTTATGTTGACAGATTGACTTATCAGCTTAATAAGAATGCTGAAAAACCAATCGTTGAAATTTTTAGTGAAGTTGAACCTGACCCTGATATTACAACTGTAAGAAAAGGTGTTGAAATAATGAACACTTTCAACCCTGATGTTATTATTGCACTTGGTGGTGGTTCAGCAATGGATGCTGCAAAAGCTATGTGGCTTTTCTATGAGAATCCTGATGCTGATTTTGTCGGAATGGCACAGAAGTTTATGGACATCAGAAAAAGAGTTTATAAATTCCCTAAGATGGGTAAAAAAGCTAAGATGGTTTCAATTCCAACAACTTCAGGTACGGGTTCAGAAGTTACAAGCTTTGCTGTTATTTCTGATAAGAGTCAAAGTATGAAATATCCTTTGGCAGATTATGAGTTAACTCCTGATGTAGCCATAATTGACCCTGAATTTGTTTACACTGTTCCAAAGAGTTCAACTGCATTCACAGGTCTTGATGTTTTGACACACGCAATAGAAGCATATGTATCTGTTCTTGCAAATGATTATACTGATGCTTTATCTCTTCATGCAATAAAACTTGTGTTCAAATATCTTCCTGATTCATATAAAACTGCTGACAAAATAGCAAGAGAAAAAATGCATAATGCCTCTTGTATTGCCGGTATGGCATTTACAAATGCTTTTCTTGGAATAAACCATTCACTTGCTCACAAGCTTGGCGGTGAATTCCACATTCCTCACGGGCTTGCAAACGCTTATCTTCTCCCTCATACTATTGAATATAATGGAGAACCTACACCTACTAAATTTGCAGCTTGGCCGAAATATGATCATTATATTGCTCCTGAAAGATATGCAGAAATTGCTAAAATGATGGGATTTGTTTCACAGGACGCAACAGATGCTGAAGGTGTTAAAGCACTTGCTGATGCAGTAAGAGAACTTATGGGAAAAGTTGATGTACCTCTTACTATAAAAGAAGCAGGTGAAAAAGATAACAGATCTTATATTGACCCTGTTGTTTATGAAAATGCACTTGAAGATCTTGCATATAAAGCATTTGATGACCAGTGTACAACGGCTAACCCTCGACTTCCAAAGATTGATGAACTTAAAAAACTTCTTCGTCTTGCATATTATGGAAAATAATATTATAATTTAAATAAAAAGGTCTGAGATTTTATTTTCTCAGACCTTTTTATTAATGTTTATATGAAAATTGAAAGTTGAAAGCTTTATGCTGATACTATTTCTTCTTTTCTTGTAAGATTATTAAGCCATTTATATTTTTTATAATGGATATAGACAGCGGGAAGTTTAACAATTTCATCGATATTTATAAGTGCATATATAACAACTACAGGAAGTTTTAAAACAAATGCTGCAATAAGACCTATTGGAACAGTTACACACCACATTGTTATTGTGTCACACTTTAAACCAAATTTTGAGTCGCCACCTGATGGGAAAATTCCTGATATTATAGTCATATTCATAGCTTTTCCTACTACATAATACGAACTTACAACAAGCATAACTCTCATATATCCCTGTGCTGTTTCTGAAATAGTACTGAAATATCCAACAAAAGGAATTATACAAAGTATTATACAGCCTGAAATTATTCCACAGACAAGTGAAACATGAGAAAGTCTTGAACCATATCTTTTAGCTTTTTCAAGATTACCCTTACCCAGTTCACCGCCAACAAGTACTGCACTTGCTGTTGCAACGCCTGAACATACGCAAATAGAAAGATTCTTAACAATGTTTACAATTGAGTTTGCTGCTGCTGCATCTGAACCAAGATGTCCCATTATTACTGTATACATCGTGAAGCCGATTCCCCACGCAAGCATATTTCCAAGCAATGGAAGGGCATATTTCATATAATCCTTTTTTAGGATTTTATCATTAAACAATGTAAGCTTCAGATTTATTTTTAAATTGTCTTTCTTTGCCATAACAATCATTGCCCAAGCAAGTTCTATTACTTTCGATATAACTGTTGCAAGTGCTGCACCTTTTATTGTCATAGCAGGAACGGGGCCAACTCCGAATATAAATATCCAGTTTAAAATTATATTTAAAACAACTGAAACCGAACTGATTAATGAGCATTTTCCTGCTTGTCCGCAATTTTTCATAATACATAGGTAAACCTGGGAAACTGCTAAAAGTAAATAAGAAATTGCAACAACCTGAAGATAATCTGCACCCTTTGCTATTAATGATGGATCGGAAGCAAAAAGTTTCATTAATAATTCAGGTATAAACAAAGCTGCCAGTGTAAAAGGAATTGATATTAAAACCATAAGTTTTAAGCCTATTCCAAGAATTTTTTCTACTGATTTTTTATCATTTATTCCCCAATATTGTGCTGCAAGTATTGATATTCCGCCTGTAACTGCTGTTACAAAGAGGTTATATACAAATTGTATCTGACCTGCAAGTGATACTGCCGAGAGTGAATCCTGATTTAAAAATCCAAGCATTACAGCATCAGAAACATTAACAAGTGCAAGCATAAGCTGCTGCATTGCTATTGGTATTACAAGTCTTACTAATCGATTTCTAAATTCTTTTTTTTCTTTTATCATATAGTTTTTCCTTTCTTATCTTTTTTGACTGTGTTTTGTGCATTTCAGTCGCTATGTATTATATATGATATGAAAGGAAAAATATATCAGAAAATTGATGTTTTTTGTAAAAATATGACTTGTTTAAAAGTAAAAAAATTGTTACGAATCAGAAAAAAACATAATTATATAAACGTGTAAAAATAGGGCTTTTTTGCGTGTTTATATAGTCGATTATCTTAAACTTATTATTTGTATAATGCATTATTACAAAAAAATCATTATAGATAAATCCCATATATGTTTCATATTCAGGACAGTATTTGATTCTGTATTGCATAGCTGATTTAAATGAATAATTTAAACCTTTAACTATGTTTTTTACAGCCTTGTTAAATTCAATATCACATCTGTAATAAAACTTATGTGGATAATAGAGCAGCAGATTCTTTTTAAATTCCAATTTTTCAAGAAATGTCTTTATGTCAGATTTTTTTGTACCCTGCGAATATCTTTTCTTTCTTAATTCACAAAGTCCATCCAGGTCATACGCTTGTAAAGCTTTATGAAGTACAGTACAATGATAAGATGTATTTCTTTTTGGAGGTATTGTTTTGTGTTCTCCTGAATTATCTACAATCACTGTTTGTGCGGATAATTCACTGCATGCCTGAAGTCTTGTCTGACTTGCTGTAAGTTTAAAATCAAGTCCATATTCACCGGCGTAACAGTCACATTCGCCATGAGCTTCACTTTCCGGTCTGTGAAACTTTTTAAATCCTACTTTTTCCCTGAACCATAAAGATGAATTAATAAACTCTATCATATAAAGTTCGTAATTACATTCTTTATCTCCCTTAACACTGTTTTTTATCAATACTTGTGCAGGAAGAAGTTTACAATGAAGTTCTGTATCCATAAATAATATTCTCCTTAACTGTTCCACCTATAAAGCATACATGGTCTGCCGCCCGTTTCATAATTCATTCGTTCTGAAATTGTTCCTGTTTCTATAAGATAGTTCATATATCTTCTTATAGTCACTCTCGATAAACCTATATTGTCTGCTATTTCTTCACTTGTCATTTCTTTAGGTGAATTTTTTCTTATAAAATCACATATTGTGTCTAATGTTTTTTGTTGGATTCCTTTTGGACAATCTGTCAAATTATTTTTTCTGTTTTTACCTATCAACGAATCAATATTCTGCTGTTTAAATGAAGATATACCTTTAAAAATATTTTGTTGATTTTTGAAATTATCAAGTGCTTGCTGAAATCTTGAAGATGTAAAAGGTTTAATTAAATAGTCAACAGCACCAAGTTTCAATGCCTCATCTACAGATGAAGAGTCATTTGCAGCAGTTACCATTATTACAGAGACTGAAAGATTATTTTCACGAATTTTATGAAGTAGTTCAAGTCCATTCATTTTAGGCATATAAACATCTAAAATTGCAAGAGATATATTATTATATTTCAGGTATTCAAGTGCATCAAGACCATTGTGAAAAATTGCTTTTACTTGAAAATCTTTGTCTTCATATATATACTGTTTGTTTATAGACGCTACCATAGGATCATCTTCAACTATTATTACATCATACATTTTCATCAGCCTCCTCTGTCAATTCTATTGTAAAGGAAGTACCCTCCCCTATCTCAGATTCAACATTTATATTACCATTATATTTTTTTACAAGTTTATTTATTAAATAAAGACCATTTCCCCTATTTTCTTTTTGACTGTTTCCTTTTGTTGAAAAGCCATTTTCAAATATATGTTCCATATTTTCTTTTGAAATTCCCATTCCTGTATCATCAACAGTTATCATCATAGCGTGAGGTTGAGTAAATATTCCTATTGATAGTTCTTTATAATTGTCACTTTTTTCATTCAAAGAATCCATAGAGTTTTCAAGCAAATTGCCTATAATGGTTACTATATCTTCAGGAACAACTGATATATCACCTTTATTGTATTTGCTTTCAGGATTTAAATTGAATTTAATGTTTAATTCGGTTGCCCTTGCATATTTTCCAATAAGAAGTGCTGCAACTGATGGTTCTTCAATATTTTCCATTATATTATGTATAAGTGCCTGTTGGATAGAGGTTATATTGGTTATGTATTCTGATGCTTCATCGATCTTTCCCATTTGTATAAGACCTAATATTACATGTAATTTATTTGTAAAATCGTGATTATTGGCTCTCATTGATTCAACAAGATAGCGTACTCCTGATAAATCTTCCATTATCTTTCTATATTCTGTTCTGTCACGCATAAGACATAATGCACCAATAATATGAGAATCTGAAATAACGGGAATTTTATCTGCTAAAATATCTGAATCTTTTGATGGATGTATAGTTATACCTGTTTCTTTATCTTTATTTTCAAGTATTTTTTTAATTGAGAGTTTAGACGAAATATCCGTTATCTTTTTATTTGAAATATCATCATCTTTGATGTTCATCATATTTCTTGCTGCACTATTTATATAAAGAATGTTTTCGTTCGAGTCAACTGCTACAACACCCTCTTCAAGTGATTCAAGTATATCTTCTCTTATATTAAACATTGTGTTAAATGTATCAGGTTCATAGCCATTAAGCCAACTTTTTATTTTTTTTGAAAGTTTCTTTGAAATAAAGAAAGCACATAATATTATAATTAACGCTACAAACAAATGAAATACTATTGTATTAAGAATGATTTTATCATAATTTTTTTCAAGCATTCCTGTAATGACAAAACCTGATGGATTTCCATTTTCATCATAAATTTGTGCATATGCTCTTCTTTGCAATCCTGATGGTCCTTTATCATTTGTAACATATAGACTTGAATTGTTTTTAAAATCGGGCATTGTACCATCATATTTTGTTCCTATAAGCCATTGGTTTGTATGGTATTTTCTTATATTTTCAGAATCAATTACTGAAATAACATCTATATTTGAAAGAGAATTTTTTAAAGTGTCAAGATGTGAAAATGATTCGTAATTATAATTTTTATTTGAAATGTTTTCTTCAACATCTGATGACTGTGCAATAGCTCTTGCTATATTTTGTAAATTCTGATCCATTCCTTTTTTTTCGTTGATAATATTAACTTCTATGCTTAAAACGGATAGCAGAACTGTCATAACTGTTATCAAAGCAAGCATTGCAATAAATATTTGATTTTGAAGTTTTTTTATTTGTTTTGTTTTTTTCTGTCCCATTTTAAATCACTCCATACAATAATTATATCATAAAAAAAGATTTATGTAAATAACAAAATAAACTTTTGTAAGTAAAGTAAAAAAATCAAATGTTTTTTCGTTCATTAGTTTCATAATATTGATTTTTGGCAGTAAAAGTTGTATCATATAATCATTGAAAGAAACAAAAAGAAATACGGAGGTATTTATAATGAATATACATAAGAATGAATTTAAAAAGTTTGAAACACTTAATGAACTTGCGAATATGGGTGGAACAGTTATAATCGGATCAACTTTTGCAAGCGGAATACCTGCAAATGAATTAAAACAGACATACAATATAGATTGTGATATATACAATAGAAGTATTGCAGACCTTACAATTTTTGAAGCATCTGAACTTGTCGAAAAATGTATGGAACAGTTAAAACCATTAAGAATACTTTTAAATCTTGGAGAAACAGACCTTGAACTCGGCTTTAGCTCTGTTAAAGAGATAGTTGAATGCTATGAAAATATTATAAATGTTATACATAAAGCTGATAAACATTGTAAAATTGTCATTGTTTCTGTTTGTGACAATGAATATAACATTCAGCCTAATGTTCTTAACAGAGATATTGAAATACTTGCTCATAAATATAAGTGCCAATATGCCGATATTACATCAGCAAGCAACAAAAAGTTCCCTGCACTTGAGGCTTTTAGAGCTTTAAAATATTTTATGACTGGTTCAATGACATTTGCAGATGCTGTTGATGATTATAATAATTTTGATGACAATGGAAAAGTTAGTCATTCTACAGTACACTC
>JALEJO010000138.1 GCA_022769365.1 Oscillospiraceae bacterium
TCATTATAATCATTGTTATAGTCGTTGTATGCATCAAAAGTATTTGTTTCTGTGTAAGGCTGTGCGTTATATTCGCTTGTAAATTCATCTGCTTCGTTCATAAATTCTGCATCAGGATTAAAAATACAGCTGCTGAGTTCATCAATAGTCTGTATTCTGTCATTACCGAGAAGATTCATACCTCTCATTATTGCAGATGAAACATACTTCGGAATATTTTCATTAAGTTCAGATGGAGAAGTAAGATTATCCTTATCCATTCTGCTCATTGCATCAATAGGTTTGCAGCCTGTCAGAATTCTGTAAAGAATTGCACATACTGCGTAAACATCAGTCCATGTTCCTTGTCTGTTGCTTACTGAATACTGTTCAGGTGCAGCATAGCCGTCAAATATTTCAGGTTCAAGTTCAGCGCCTTTTGTTCTTATTGCAGATATTGAAAAACCTGTAAGTCTGAACTCATTATCACCTGTTATGTATATTGTGTCAGGGCAAAGACCCCTGTGTATTATACCCGATTTATGCAGACTTGAAAGAGTGTTGAAGAGTCCAGGAAAAATCTGTGATACTTTTTTCCACGTAAGTTCTCCTGCGTTTTCTTTCAGATATTCTGTTAAAGTTATACCCTCAACATATTCACTGACAACATAAGTTGTGTTATTTTCGGCAAACATATCAAGTACAGTATTGACGTGTACAAGTGATCTGTTTCTTGCAAGTGATTTGTTAAGTTCTGTGTATTCAGCCATAAGTGCCTTATATTCGGCAAGGTGATTATAGCTGACACCAATAAGTGCCTTGCCTTTAACTCTTGCACAAAGGTCTTTTGGCATAAATTCTCTTATGAGAACTCTTCTTGAAACATCTTTATCAAAACCAATATAATTTGCACCCTCGCCGTTTACACCGATAAGCATACCAACAATATATCTGCTATGCAATTCGGTTCCGGGTTTCATATAGGACGGATGCCATCCTGAATTGAGTTCATATCCGCAGACTTTACAGACATTATCTTCAAAATCTGTTTCACGCATACAGCAATAACAAAACGAACGTGTTATCAAGCTGCTTCCTCCCCTTCTTTTATTCATTATAATATTTAATTTTATCAGTTTGATTTTATTTTGTCAACAGAAAAAAAGTAAAATTTATATATCTAATCTTTTTTATAATCCAACTATACTGTTTTCAACTAATACAAATATTTTTGTATTCTATTACATTAACATTTGTAAGTTAACCGATAAGACCTTCGTTCATCATTTCCTGAGCCGCAAGAAGAACACCTATTTTTCCTGAAGGGTAGGTAATTCCGCCCTGCATCCATACAGCGTAAGGTTCTCTTATTGGAGCATCTCCTGAAAGCTCTATTGAAGCACCCATTGTGAAAGTTCCAGCCGCCATAATAACTTTTGACTGATACCCCGGCATATCCCAAGGTTCAGGAGTTACATATGAATCAACAGGCGAACCTTTTTGAATACCACGACAGAAAGCACAAAGTCTTGCTTCATCTTTAAGTTCAATCGCTGTTATTATATCACCGTGTTTTTCACCCTTTGCAGGAGTTGCTTTATAGCCGAGTATATTAAAAAGATTTGATGCAAAAAATGATGTTTTAACAGCCGCCGCAACAACTGTTGGCGAATGAAAAAATCCAAGGTACATTTCTCTGTTCTGATTCATTGTACAGCCAACTTCTTTACCCATTCCAACACTTGTTAATCTGTATGAACAAAGTTCAACAAGGTCTTTTCTTCCTGCAATGTAGCCGCCTGTCTGTGCTATTCCGCCACCAGGATTTTTAATAAGTGAACCTATCTGCAAATCTGCACCGACTTCAACAGGTTCTTTTGTTTCAATAAATTCACCGTAACAGTTATCAACCATAATAATTGTTTCGGGACTTATGCTTTTAACGGCTTTAACTATTTCTTCAATTGTTTCAATGGTATATGCAGGTCTTAATGAATAACCTCTTGATCTCTGAATATATGCAACTTTGCAGCCTTTTATATTTGCTTTTATCCCTTCAATATCAGGCATACCGTTTTCAAGTAAATCTATCTGACGATATTTTATTCCGAAATCTTTAAGTGAACCGTTTCCTGATTCGCCTGCAATTCCTATAACTTCTTCAAGTGTATCATATGGCTTACCTGTTACAGCCGCCATTGTGTCGCCTGTTCTGAGTACACCGAAAAGTGCAGTTGAAAGGGCGTGTGTTCCTGAAACTATGTTTGCCCTTACAAGTGCATCTTCTGCACCGAATGCATCTGCATAAACCCTGTCGAGTGTATCTCTGCCTATGTCATTATATCCATAGCCTGTTGTTGAACCAAGGCACGCTTCGCTTACTTTGTTTTTCTGAAAAGCTGCAAGAACTTTTGCAGCATTATATTCAGCAATTTTATCTGTTTTTTCAAAATCTTCTCTGCACATTTCTTCAGCTTTTTCTGCGGCTTCTTTAATAACTCCGCTTATGCCGAAAAGTTCATATATATCAGACATTTGTTTCAAGTTCTCCTTTTGTAAATTCATCTCTTTCAGATTCAATTCTTTCAAGAACATATTCATGTTCAATTTCTCTGAATCCTATTTCTCTGTAAAAACTTACTCTTATATCAAGTGCATAAAGAACGGCACGTTTATGGAATTTTCTTAAAAATCCACCAAGCCATTTAAGATAATCTCTTGCATAGCCAAGCCCTCTTGATTCGGCAGATGTTGCAACTTCTCCCACAAGCACATTATCATCTATATCAAACATTATTGTTGCGGTTGTTGCATTTTTATAAGTCATAATATGACTTACTCCGTGACGGCATCTGTGAGATGTATCTGTCAGCCACAAAGGATAATCAAGAATGTTAGGGAAGCCCTCCGAAAGAATTTTATAAACGTCATCAAGAGAAGGATTCATTTCAACATCAGATTCACTGAACTTTTCACTTGGCTTCTGTTCTGAAATTTCAAACATAGTTCTTCTTAAACGTCTGTAATCATTTCCAAGGATTTTACCTTCGCCCATATAATCTTTAAGCATTTCAACAACATATCCGCTTATCTGAACTCTGAAAGGAACATTTAAAGTTATAAACCAGGCTATTTCTTCGGGGTCAACTGAACCTGTGAAATATCCCTCCATTGTTGCATTTATAATAAGAATAATTCCTTTACCGCCGTCTGAATGTTCATATCTGTAAAATCTGCAAAAATCGTACCCTATTCCATAAGCTTTGTAGTACGAAAGTATTCTCATACCACGCCACGTTTTTTTTAGTAGTTCAATATCTTTGTCATCAAATGATAAAGCTTCTTTTATCATAATTCAACTACCGCCTCTGCAAGTTTTTCTGCTAATTTTTCACATAATTCATAGTCGCCCATATCCATAACAGTTGACGGCGAATGGAGATATCTGCAAGGAACTGAAACTGCAAGAGTTTTAACTCCTCCACGGCTTATCTGTATTGAACCGCTGTCGTTTCCGCCTGCAACTTTTGTTTTAGTCTGCCATTTTATGCTATTTTTTTCAGCGACGGAAACGGCGAGATTATAAAGCCCTCTGTCGTACATAGTGCGTCTGTCCCTGTAAAGAATAACTGGTCCGTCACCAAGCACGCAAACCCTCTCAGCACCCTCAGAGGAGTCTATATCGGCGGCTGTTGTTGTTTCAATAACAATTGCAACGTCGGGATTAATTTTGTATGCACCCGCACCTGCACCTCTCAGACCTATCTCTTCCTGAACTGAAAATAAAAATTCCGTATCGTATTTCATATCAGATTTTATCATATCAATAAGAATCTGACAACCTGCTCTGTCATCAATTGCTTTTGAACAGATTTTATTTCCGCCGAGTTTTGTCATTTCATCTGCAAAATATGCATAAGTTCCAAGTGGAATAAGTTTCTTTGCTTCTTTTTCGTTTTCAGCACCAATATCAATATACATAGAAGAAAAAACAGGTGCTTCTTCTCTTTGCTTTTTTGAAAGTCTGTGAATAGGCTTTGTACCTGTAACACCGTAACAATCAGCATAAGGAATGTAGACTTGTCTGCCTATAACAACATCAGCATCAATTCCGCCTACTGCATCAAAAGCAAGTGTTCCGTCAGATTTTATGCCTGTTATCATAAATCCAACTTCGTCCATATGTGCTGCAAACATAACCTTTTTTTCAGGCTTCTGTTTACCTTTTTTATGAACGATTAAATTTCCAAGCGGATCTGTGAAATAAGAATCTGCATAGTCTTTTATTTCAGAAATTATATATTCTCTGACGGCTTTTTCATCTCCTGAACTTCCGTAAAGAGAGCATATTTTTTCAAGTTTTTTATAATTCATTTTATTTTACTCCCTTCACAAATTCAGCAAGAAGTTTGCCTGTATATTCAATATCTTTTATTGAAATAACTTCAGACGGAGTATGCATATATCTGAGCGGAATTGAAACAGTACAAGCCTTTACTCCGCCACGGCAAACTGAAAATCTGTCGGCATTTGTAGATGTAAGTCCCGTCATAACTTCTATCTGATATGGAATGTTTTTCTTTTCTGCTGTTTCTTTTAATTTATCAGAAATTTCTCTTGATAAAGATGGTGAATAACCTATCATTGCACCTTCTTCAAATTTTCCGCATTCAAGCGGATTATCATCATTTGTAACAGCAAAACTAACATCAACTTCAAGTGCAATATCAGGATTTATTTCAAAACAGCCTGTTGCAGCACCAATTTCGCCAAGTTCTTCCTGTCTTGAAAACATTACTGTTACTTTTGTATCAAGCTTTTCTTTTTTTAATAAATCAAGTGCATAGACGATTGCCGCCATTCCGCATCTGTCATCAAGTGCAGGCGAGGCAACATATTCACCTTTTAAATTTCTGAACGGCATATCATAACTTATAAAATCGCCCAAAGAAACAATTTTTTTAAGTTCTTCATATGAATAACCTGTATCAATAACAGTTTCATTAACTGCCGCAACTTTTTTATCTCCTGAAATAAGATGAGGAGGCAAAGTTGAAACAACGCCTTTTATATCTTCTTTTCCATGGATAACAACACGCTGTGCAGGCAGAAGTCTTGAGTCTATTCCGCCAACACCATCGGCTTTTATAAAACCTTTTTCAGTTATTGCAGTAACCTGAAGTCCAACCTGATCCATATGTGCATCTATAAGAATATTAGTTGCTTTTTCTTTTTCACTTCCAAATTCTGCAATTACATTGCCTTTGTAATATCTGACATTACGGCAATATTTTTCAAGTGCTTTGCAGGCTTTTTCAGCAATTCCTTTTTCATCGCCTGAAACACCGTCAGCGTTGCAGAATTCTTTCAGAATTTTTTCTATATTCATTTTTAAAGTGCCTCCACAAGACGCTTATAATGATTTCCTCTTACTTCAAAGTTAGGATAAAGGTCAAAACTTGCACAAGCAGGTGAAAGCGTTACAATATCGCCATTTGTTGAAATTTCTTTTGCAATTTCAACTGCATTTTCCATTGAATCAGCGTGGTAAATTTTAATATTTTCAGGATTATAATTTGCAGCTTCTGTTATTGCCTTTTCAATTTTAGGTGCAGTAAGTCCCATAAGGATAAGTGCTTTAACTTTTTCGTTTACTGTTTCTGCCATAGGTTCAAACGGTATTTTTTTATCATAACCGCCTGCAATTACAATAAGTTTCTGGTTGAATGAATTAAGACCTGCAAGGACTCTTGTAGGGCTTGTTGCAATACTGTCGTTGTACCATTTAACGCCGTCAAGTTCACGCACAAATTCAATTCTGTGTTCAACGCCGCCAAAATTCTTAGCAACCTTAACAATTGTTTCAGGTTTCACTTCACCCCATACCGCACTTATTGCTGTAAGGTAATTTTCAACGTTATGCATACCGGGAATTCTTATATCTTCCGCTTTTACAACTTCTGTAACTTCGCCGTTTTCCTTGTAGCAAAGAACATTGTTTTCGTTTAAATAAGCACCTCTTTCAGGTACAGAGTGTCTTGAAAATTTAACAAGCTTACCTCTTACCTTTGAAGAAAGTCCGTTTGTAATTTCATTATCGAGATTAAGAACGGTTCTTGAAAAAGCTGTCTGATGTGCGATTATATTAACTTTTGATTCAATATATTCTTCCATTGTGCCATGTACATCAAGATGATTAGGTGCAATGTTTGTTATAACGGCAACATCAGGTGATTCTCTCATTGAGATAAGCTGGAAACTTGAAAGTTCGACAACTGCTCTGTCATTTTCCTTGATGTTTTCAATAACAGGCAAAAGTGACTTGCCGATATTTCCGCCTTTATAAACAGTGAAACCGCTTTCTGAAAGCATTTCAGAAATTAAAGTTGTTGTTGTTGTTTTTCCGTCTGAACCTGTTACTGCATATATTTTGCAAGGGCAGAGGTCAAAGAAAACTTCCATTTCAGATGTTACAACAACTCCGTCTTCTCTTGCTTTTGTAAGTGCAGGATTATTGAAATACATACCCGGAGTTCTGAAAACAACATCAAATTTATTTAAAGAATCAAGGTATGCATCGCCGAGAATAAAATCAGCACCAAGCGACTTGAATTCGTTATATATATCTTCAAATTTATCTTTTGTTTTTCTGTCGAGTATTGTAACCGAAATACCCTTTTTGAGAAACAGTCTGATGAGGTCATTATGGCTTACGCCTGTACCTATAAATGCAACTTTTTTTGTTTTAAGGTCATTAAAAAAATTCTCTATCTTAGACATTATATTTTCCTCCTGAAAAATTTTCATACATTTTTATTATAACAGAAATTAAAAATAAAATCAACACTTATTTTGTGAAAAATCATATGAATCAGGATTTGGGAGTGGAGGTGTTGGATTCGGCTGACAAATTTTGTAAAAATAGATAAATATATTTTTGAAATTTGATTTGTATATTATATATTACACAATTTACAGAAAATTAATATAAAAGCCTATAAATTTATTTTCACAAGATATATAATTGAAGTATGTAATTTTAAATTACAAAATATAATATTATGGGAGAGTGTTAAAAATGAAGTTCAAAAAAATAATTTCAGCGGCGGTTGGTGCGGTTATGCTTTGTGCAAGCCTGCCAATAGGTACAATGGTTAATCTGACAGATAATGTTTTAAAAGCAAATGCGGAAGATGAAATTCCGTCAACTGGAAAATGTGGGGAGAATGTTTATTATTCTTTGAGTGATGATGGGGTTTTGACTATTTCGGGTAGTGGGGAAATGTATGATTATGTGATAGAAACTAACCCTTCTCCGTTTTATGACAATGATTTAATCAAATCAGTTATAATAGAAAAAGATGTTTCTTCAATTGGTGGTTTAACCTTTTTTTATTGTTTAAATCTTACAAGTATAATAATTCCTGATTCGGTTACTTCAATTGACTATGGTGCTTTTTCAAATTGTACAAACCTTACAAAAATAACAATACCAGATTCTGTTACTTCAATTGGTGAGGAAACTTTTTTAGGTTGCAGTAGTCTTACAAGTGTAATAATTCCTGATTCAGTTACTTCAATTGGCAATTATGCTTTTTATGGTTGTGAAAATCTTACAGAAATAACAATCCCTGATTCGGTTACTTCAATCGATTTTAATACTTTTTATAACTGTATAAATCTTAAAGATGTATATTATTCAGGAACAGAAGAAGAATGGAAAAAAATCAATATTAACAATGAACAAAATGGTAATGCTCCATTATTAAATGCCACAATCCATTATAATAGTTCAAATCCCGAAGAAACAACTGAACCAACAGAAGAAGCAACAACGGCAGTTACTACAACAACTAAATCGACAACTACTACAACAAAAAGAGCAACGACAACTGTTAAATTAATTACCACAACAAGAAAAGCAACAACTACAACAGAATCATTGAAAACATCAACACTTTTGGTATTAGGCGATAATATTTCAACAGGATCTGGACTTCCGGATACCAACAATTCCTATGCAAGTCTTATTGCAGATTATTATGGTGCAACATACATAAACTATGCTCAAGATGGATTAATGGCAGAAGACCTTAAAATAAGCCTTGAAAACGGAGATTACGATACTGAGTTAAGTAAAGCTGACTATGTCCTCGTAACAATAGGCGAAAATGATATTATTTCAACTGTAATTGAAATAATTAAAAAAGTTGCAATAAAATACGGTTATGATGTTGATGATTTCACAAGTCTTAAGGATTTTCTTTCTATATTTTCGTCAGAAGATCAGCAAATGATAAATGAAATTATTGAAGAATTTGCTATGACTATTTCTGTAAGATACATTTCTGAGAATTATATCAAACCATGCTTCTACTATATTTCAAATCACACAAATGGAAAAGTTGTATTTCAGACAGTTTACAATCCTTTTAGTATAAATACATCAAGTTCAGAGTGGGCACCTTATAAAAGTCGTCTTGATAATATAAATGCAAAAATGGATATATATTGTAGCGTAATGAAAAAGTATTATGAAAAATATGCAAATAATTATGATAATATTCAGATTCTTGATACATATACAAACTTTGCAGATCATGGTGAAACTCTAACAAATATAGAAAGTATGGACATTAATCCAAATCAAGCAGGACATCTTTATCTTGCTGCTAATATAATTTCATTGCTTGGTGGAAAAAAAGCCAATGATGAAAAAATTAAATCTTCATACGATTCACTTGCTGAACCATACAAATCAAATCTTTTGGCAATTGATGATGCTAAAACTAAAATCCTAAATTTAATTGATAATACAATTGAACCGCCAACAGAAACGTATGACCCTGTAAGTATTTCACCAAAGACAATAGAGCTTGTTCAAGGCGAAAAGACAAAAATAGAAATAACAGGTGGAGATAAGAATTATAAATTTGTGTTATCAGATGATGAAAAAGTTGTAATCAGCCCTGATGGAATTGTAACGGCTCTCAAGCCTGGTATAGTAAAAATAACAGTTGTAGATGGTGTCGGAAATACAGATACAATAACAGTTACAATTACTGCATTTACACAGCCTGTAACCGAACCATCAACTATAATATCAACTGAAGAATCATCTACAACAGAGACTCCAACTTCAGGCGAAAATAATCTTTATGGTGACATAAATGTTGATGACAATGTAACTATTGCCGATGCTGTACTTCTTAACAAATATCTTGTAAATTCAGCAACGCTTTCTGAACAGGGAAAAATAAATGCTGATGCATACTTTGATAAAGTAATAACATCAGCCGACACACTTGCAATATTAAAATTAATCGTCGGAACTTATGATTCTCTTCCTGCTTATCCTTAAAACAAATAGTGTATTCACTATCACGGAAATCAATTTTTAAAAATATTTATTTTATGAAAAAATGCAGAATATAAGGCTCTCCTTTTAAGGAGAGCTGTCAGCGAATGCTGACTGAGAGGTTGAAAACAGTTACTTCAGAGGTGATTTTAATTGAATCTCTAAGCAAAATTAACCTCTCCGAGCGACTACGTCGCCTACCTCTCCTTAAAAGGAGAGGCTTAAATCTGAAAATTGATTTCCGCGATTCGCTATAAAAAAGCCTTGATATTTTCCCATCATTATGTTATAATTAAATCAACTAAAAAAGGAGGTATTCAGACTGAAATGAATATGAAAGACAAAAATTTTCTTAAAATAATGGATTTAAGTGAAGAAGAAATAAGCGGTCTTATTGACCTTGCGGCTTCTCTTAAAGCTAAAAAGAAAAACGGTGTTCCTCACAGATATTGTGAAGGAAAAAATATAGCACTCATTTTTGAAAAGACAAGTACAAGAACAAGATGCAGTTTTGAAGTTGCAGCCCATGACCTTGGAATAGGTGTTACATATCTTGACCCATCAGGTTCGCAGATAGGCAAAAAGGAAAGTATTCCTGACACAGCGAGAGTTCTTGGCAGAATGTTCGACGGTATTGAATACAGAGGTTTCGGACAGGAAATAGTTGAATCACTTGCAAAATATGCCGGTGTTCCTGTATGGAATGGTCTT
>JALEJO010000144.1 GCA_022769365.1 Oscillospiraceae bacterium
AAGAATGCAGCTTCTGAATCCAAAACTTGAGAAGCTCAGAAAAAGTTATAAGAATAATCCGCAGAAGCTTCAGGAAGAACAGATGAAACTGTATCAGGAAGAACATATAAATCCTATGGGTTCATGTTTGCCGATGCTTCTACAGTTTGTTATTTTGTTCGGTGTCCTCGATGTTGTTTACAGACCGCTTACTCATATTTTGAAAATCGGCAGCAGCATTATAGGCAGAGCAACAACGGCACTTTCCGATGCAGGTATGTTTAAGGCAAGTTCATTAAGAGATGAACTTTATATATTAAGTGCATCAAGCAACGATAAATATACAGACCTTATTTCAAATATTGATGGTTTGAAAATAGATGTTCTTCAGGACTTCTACGACAGATTCCAGATATTTGGTATACACCTTGGCGAACAGCCAACAATTCACCCTGATGTGTGGAATTTTGAAGCTGTGGCACTTGCTGCCATTCCGATTATTGCAGGTCTTTTACAGCTTGTACTTACTTTATTCAGCCAGATTCAGCAGAAGAGAACAAATCCGGCAGCAGCACAGATGAAGAGTATGAATATAATGATGTATATTATGCCTTTATTCTCTGTATGGTTTGCTTATGTAGTTCCGGCAGGTGTTGGTTTTTATTGGATTTGCTCATCATTCTTCTCACTTATTCAGACAATAGCATTAAATCTTTACTTTACACCAAAAAGAATGGAAGTTATTGCTGAAAAAGAAAAGGCAAAGATGCAGAAAAAAGCCGCAAGCGGAAAAAAATCTATGTACCAGAGAGTTCTTGAACAGCAGTCTGCACAGGACCAGTCACTTAATCAGCATAAAAATGATGCTGAATCTGAAACAGGCGGTCTTTCAAGAAAAGAGAAAAATGTCTACAACAGAAAGAAAATCGACGAAGCAAGAGAAAAATTTGCTGAAAAATACGGCGATGAAATTTCTGATGATATAACAGAAGAAGCCGACAATGACCCTCGTGTTATTGCTGCAAGAAAAAGAATTGCAGAAAAATACGGCGACAGATATGAAGATTAATTTCTGTCTGAACTTTATGTTATTATAAATTTCAAAAGGAGTGATTTTTAATGATACACGTTGAAGAAACAACATTTCAGGCAAAGACAGTTGAAGAATGTCTTTCACAGGCTGAAAATAAATTCGGTATTTCAAAAGGTGAACTTAAATATAATATAGTTCAGGAACCTCGTGAAGGTTTCCTTGGAATAGGAAAAAAAGAAGCAGTTATAAAAGTTTTGGCATATGACTATCCTGAAAAGGAAGATGTTAAGGCTGATGAAAACGTTGCGGAAGAAAAAAATGTAGTTTCAAAAGCAATTCAGAAGGTTGAACCTGAAACAGAAGCAAAGGAAACTGTTGATGAAACAGTTGCTGAAAGTGATTCAGTCGAGGAAGAAAAACCGGCAGTCATTACAGAAATTCCTCCTGTTGTTTATGAAGTTAAAGATTATGTTATCAATATAATTAAGCATCTTGGCGTTGATGATATTGATGTTGATATTGAACCTATGGAAGGCGGCGTTACTTTCATTCTGAAATGTGATTCAGAAAACAAGGGCAATATCATAGGCAAGAGAGGTGAAACTCTGGATGCACTTCAGTACCTTGCATCTGTTGTTGTTAATCGTGATATGGAAGATTATTTCAGAATCAACATCGACAGCAACGGTTATCGTGAAAAGAGAAAAGCAACTCTTGAAAAACTCGCTGCTAAGATTGCAAGAAACGTTTTAAAGACAGGCAGAAATAATTCTCTTGAACCAATGAATCCTTATGAAAGAAGAATTATCCATTCTGTTATTGCAGATATTGACGGTGTTTCATCACACAGCGTAGGTGTTGAACCTTATAGAAAAGTTGTTATAACATCTGATAATCCAAGAAAAAATTACAACAGAAAAGGCAAGGGAAACGGAAAGTACAATAACAGAAACCGCAAGGGTGGAAAGTACAGAAGAGATGATAATTACGTTCCAAAGCCAAAGAGTATGGATTCAATGAAAACAAGTTTCGAGAAAGAATACAGTAAACCGAAGCCTGAAGATAATATAGAAGGCGGTCTTTACGGTAAGATTGAACTTTAAAAAGCAAAGGGGCTGTTAAAAATACAGCCCCTTTTTGTATAGTAGGATTAAAATGATAAAACTATAAATGTTAGAAAGGCTGAAATTATGACATATAAAAAAGCTGATGCAATCGCTGCAATCTCAACTCCACAGGGCGTTGGCGGCTGTGCACTTGTCAGAATGACAGGAAAAGATGCAATAACAGTTGCTGACAGATTTTTTAAAAATTTCAGAAAAGTTCTCCCGTCTGATATGCAGGGTTATACTTCCGCATATGGAGATATTATAGATATTGACGGAAACAAAGTTGACTCTGTTGTGCTTACCGTTTTCCGTGAACCTTATAGTTATACAGGTGAAAACACTGTTGAAATTTCTTGCCACGGCGGTTTATTTGTTACAAGAGAAGTTTTAAGAAGCTGCCTTGACTATGGCTGCACTCCTGCCGGTCCCGGTGAATTTACAAAGAGAGCTTTTCTCAATGGTAAAATGACACTCAATCAGGCGGAAAGCGTTCTTGATATAATAGATGCAGGAAGCAAGGCTGAACTTAAAATTGCCAACATTTTAAGAAGCGGAAGAACTTCTGAATATGTTGAAAAGATAAGAGAAAATCTTGTTAATATTCTTGGAAGACTTTCTGTTTGGGCTGATTATCCTGATGATGATGTTCCTGAAATTGACCACGAAAGTCTTGCGGATGAACTCCATATTTTATATGATGAAATGCAGCACGCATATAAAACATATGACTATGGAAAGAAAATAAAGCATGGTATTCCGACAGTTATTGCAGGTAGACCAAATGTTGGAAAATCGACACTTTTCAATTTACTTGTTGGTGAAAAGAGAAGTATTGTTACGGATATTGCAGGCACAACAAGAGATGTTGTTGAGGAACACGTTCAGATTGGCGATATTTCTTTGAAACTCTGGGATACTGCGGGAATAAGAGAAACAAGTGATGAAGTTGAAAAAATAGGTGTTGAAATTGCCTATAACAAACTTGATGAAGCTCAGCTTGTTCTTTTCTTGCTTGACAGTTCCGCACCTGTTGAAATAAGTGATGAACTTGTTGAAAAACTGAAAGACAAAACTGTTATTGCAGTTCTTAATAAATCTGACCTTAACAGTGATGTAAACAAAGATGAAATTAAAAAGCTGACAGATTATATTGTTTCCATTTCTGCCAAGGAAAAAACAGGTATTGATGAACTTGAAGCACTTTTGAAACAGCTTTATTTTGATAATGAAATTTCGCCGCAGAATGGTTGGATTGCAAATGAACGTCAGAGAGATTGTCTTGTAAGTGCAATGAATTGTGTTCAAAGTGCAATTGAGGAAACTGAAAAAGGTGAATTCCTTGATATTGTTACGGTTATACTTGATGAGGCACTTGACTATCTTTTGAAACTTACAGGTGAAAAAGTTACTGATTCAGTTGTTGATGAGGTGTTCTCAAAATTCTGTGTTGGTAAATAATTTTATAAAAACATAAAAGAGTAAATATATAAATAAAAAAGGAGTGTTAATACGCTCCTTTTAATACGAATGTTCCACGTGGAACATTTTCGGAGGAATAAGAATGAACTATAATATGGGTGAATATGATGTAATAGTTGTCGGCGGCGGTCACGCAGGCGTTGAAGCATCTCTTGCGGCTGCAAGACTTGGCTGTAAAACTGTTATGTTTACAATAATGCTCGACCAGATTTCAAATATGCCTTGCAATCCGTCAATTGGCGGAACGGCAAAAGGTCATCTTGTTCGTGAAATTGATGCACTTGGCGGAGAAATGGGAATTGCCGCTGATGCCTGTTTCATTCAAAGCAGAATGCTCAACAGGGGAAAAGG
The DNA here is from genome assembly GCA_022769365.1 of Oscillospiraceae bacterium. Lineage (GTDB taxonomy): Bacteria > Bacillota > Clostridia > Oscillospirales > Ruminococcaceae > Ruminococcus_C. The sequence continues at coordinate 3,952 of JALEJO010000144.1, forward strand.
GCCGGCAGTTTACAGCTTGAGAGTTCAGGCAGATAGAGTAAAGTACCACAATTATATGAAAAAAGTTTGCGAAAGCGAACCGAATCTTGATATAAAACAAGCTGAAGTTGCAGAAATTACGACAGAAAACGGCAAGATAACAGGTATTATAACAAAACTTGGTGCTGTTTACAAGGCAAAAGCTGTTATAATTGCAACAGGTACATATTTAAAAGGTAAAATACATATTGGCGAAGTCAATTATGAAAGCGGTCCTGATTCAGCTTTGCCAAGTACTCTACTTTCAAAAAGTCTTATTGAACACGGCGTTGAACTTAGAAGATTTAAAACGGGTACTCCTTGCAGAGTTCACAAAAGAAGTATTAATTTTGATGTTCTTGAAAGACAGGACGGCGATGAAGATATTGTTCCGTTTTCTTTCGATACAAAAAGAGAGGGGCTTAAAAATCAGGTAAGCTGTTATATTTCATACACTAATGTGAATACACACAATATAATTAAAAGCAATCTCGACAGATCTCCTATGTACAGCGGAAAAATTGAAGGTGTAGGTCCACGTTATTGTCCGTCTATTGAGGATAAAGTTGTAAGATTTTCAGACAAGCCCCGTCATCAGCTTTTCATTGAACCTATGGGTCTTGAAACAGATGAATATTATTTGCAGGGAATGTCATCTTCACTTCCTGAAGATGTTCAGCTTGCTTTTTTGAAAACAATAAAGGGGCTTGAACACGTTGAAATTATGCGTCCTGCATATGCAATTGAATATGACTGCGTTAATCCTATCACATTATTTCCGACACTTGAACATAAAAAAATCAGCGGATTATATGGTGCAGGTCAATTCAATGGTTCAAGCGGTTATGAAGAAGCTGCCGCACAGGGACTTGTTGCAGGTATAAATGCTGCACTTAAAGTTCAGGGCAGGGAACAGGTTGTTTTGTCACGTTCAAATTCTTATATTGGGACACTCATTGATGACCTCGTTACAAAGGGTTGCAGCGACCCTTACAGAATGATGACTTCAAGAAGTGAATACAGACTTATTTTAAGACAGGATAATGCCGATTTCAGACTTATGCCGACAGGTCACGAAATAGGACTTGTTTCAGATGAAAGATATAATAAGATGATCGAAAAATATAATAATGTTGAAAAAGAAATCAATCGTCTTGAAAAAACAAATATTGCTCCATCTGAAGAACTCAACAAACTTCTTGAATCTCGTGGAACTTCTGCAATGACAACAGGTTGTAAACTTGCAGATTTAATCAGAAGACCGCAGCTTAATTATGCTGTTTTGAAAGATTTTGATACTGAAAGACCTGATTATCCTGTTGAAGTTGGAGAACAGGCTGAAATTCAGATAAAATACAAGGGTTATATTGAAAAGCAGAATGTTCATATTGAACAGATGAGAAAACTTGAAGCAAAGATATTGCCTCAGAACTTTGATTATAACGAAGTAAAAGGATTAAGACTTGAGGCAATTGAAAAACTGAATAAACATCAGCCTTGCAATATCGGTATGGCTTCAAGAATTTCAGGCGTTTCGCCGTCTGATGTTTCGGTTTTACTTGTATGGCTTATGCAGAAAAATGCATCAGGTGAGGTATAATAATGATATTTGAAGATGCAAAAAAACTTTTTGAAAAATATGATTTGAACCTTGATGAAGAAAAATATAAAAAATTCTGCAAGTATGAAGAAATGCTTGTTGAAACAAACAAGGTTATGAATTTAACTGCCATAACTGAAACAAATGATGTGTGGATAAAACATTTTCTTGATTCCGTGCTTATCGTCGAAAAAGTTGGATTTACTAAAAATGCAAGTGTTATAGATGTTGGTTGCGGTGCAGGTTTTCCGTCAATTCCTCTTGCCATTTACAGAGATGATTTAAAAATAACGATGCTCGATAGTTTAAATAAAAGAGTCGGATTTTTAAAGGATGTTATTTCAGAATTATCTCTTGATAAATGCAAAGCAGTTCATTCAAGAGCGGAAGATGCAGGAAAAAATAAAGAATACCGTGAAAAGTATGATTATGCAGTTGCAAGGGCAGTTGCAAATATGAATACACTTAGTGAATACTGTATTCCTTTTGTCAAAGAGGATGGGCTTTTTGTGGCTATGAAAGGACCAAATGAAGATATAAATTCGGCTTCTGATGCAATAGTGACCCTTGGTGGAGATTTTGATGATAAAATAGAATATGACGTTGAAGGAAACAGGAGAGTAGTTTATACAATATATAAAGTATCGCCGACACCATCAAAATATCCGAGAAATTCAAAACAGATGAAAAATAACCCATTATAAAATATCGCAGGAACAGACATAAATCGTGTCTGTTCTTTTTTTTATTTTGTCGAAGAAAAAGGGATTATAAAAATAATAATAAAACAAAAAGAAATGCGGTCAGAAAGTGCAGAAAAATTTGTGTAGCAATTATTTCCTTGATGTGTTATTATAGAAATACAGAAAGGAAGTAATTAAATGAGTGTAATATATAAAACAAAAACAGATAAAAGAACATTTTTTGATGAAGCACAGGAATTAAGTGATTTGATAGACAAATTTGGATACACACAGGAGGAGGTCGCTGAAAAAATCGGCAGGGCTCAAAGTACCGTTGCAAACAAATTAAGGCTTTTGCGTTTGAGTGATAAAGAAAGAGAAATTATATTAAAATATAATTTGACAGAAAGGCACGCACGTTCACTTTTGAAATTAAATTCTCCCGATGATAGAATAAAAGTACTTGAAATAATTTGCAAAAGTAATTTGAATGTTGAAGATACGGAAAAATACATATGTAAACTTATAGGAAAAACAACTGTTAAGGCATACAAAAAAAGAAAAAAGAGCAGAGAAAATATCGCAAAACTTATATGTATGATAAACAGAGCAATTGATTCAATGAAATATTCGGGAGTATCGGCTGAATCAGAAAAAATTGAAAATGAAAAATATATAGAATATCGTGTAAAAATACCCGTTGTGAAACAAAAAGCATAGCCAAATTGTTCCACGTGGAACAATTTTAATGTAAAATACTCTCCTTTTTGCATATTTTTTATCAAAATACTTTACAAGACAGTGAAAAAGTGATATAATATAAAGTATGATAGAAAGGAGAAATCCTTATATGGGTACAATTATTGCAGTTGCAAACCAGAAAGGCGGAGTAGGCAAGACTACAACGGTTATAAATCTTGCTGCCTGTCTTGGAATTAAAGGAAAAAAAACACTTTGCATAGACTGCGACACGCAGGGAAATGCAACAACCGGTTACGGAATAAAGAAAAAAAGTTTGAATAATACTGTTCATGAAGTTATGACAGGGGAATGCAGTATAAGAAATGCCATAATAACAACTGAATTTAAAAATGTTGATATTATCCCGTCATCTCAAAGTCTTGCAGGAGCAGATATTGAACTCAGCAAAATGGAGAACAGACTTAACAGACTTAAAATGCAGCTTTTGACTGTTAAAGATGAATATGACTACATCATAATTGACTGTCCGCCTGCACTTGGTCTTATCACACTTAATGCACTTGTTGCTGCGGACAAACTTCTAATTCCGATGCTTGCTGAATTTTATGCACTTGAAGGACTCTCACAGCTTGTGAACACAATTAAAGCTGTCAAGCAAAATTATAATCCTGCACTTGATATAGTCGGAATACTTTTCACAATGTATGATGGCAGACTTAATATTTCAAAACAGGTTGTTGAAGAGGTTGCAAAGTATTTTCCAAATAAAATATTTAAAACAAAAATACCACGTAATGTTCGTCTTTCCGAAGCACCAAGCCACGGAAAACCTGTTGTTTATTATGATAAACATTCACAGGGTGCAGAAATGTATAAAAAACTTGCTGCTGAAATAACAGGTGAAGACAATCACGGTATTATCAAATCATTATTTTCAAAAAAGTGAGGAAATTAAATGGCAAAAGGCGGTCTTGGTTCAGGACTTGATATACTGTTTGATGAAAACGTTACCGAAACTCAAACAAAGAAAACTTTAAGAGTTTCTCAGATTGAACCAAACAGAAATCAGCCTCGTAAACAATTTTCAGAAGAAGCAGTAACATCACTTGCTGAATCCATAAGAGAACACGGTATGCTCCAGCCTATACTTGTCCGACCATATATAGACGGACAATATCAGATTGTTGCGGGCGAAAGAAGATGGCGTGCAGCAAGAATGCTCGGACTTGATGAAGTTCCTGTTATAATAAAAGATATTGCAGACGTTGAAGCAATGCAGATGGCATTGATAGAAAATTTACAGCGTGAAAACCTGAATCCTATTGAAGAAGCAACAGGCTATAAAAGACTTTCAGAAGAATTCAATATGAAACAGGACGATATTGCAAAAACAGTTGGCAAGTCAAGAAGTTCTGTTGCAAATATGCTTAGAATTTTAACTCTTCCGAATGAAGTTCAGGAGATGCTTGTCAATGGTGAAATATCGGTTGGACACGCAAAAGCTTTGCTTTCAATTGATGATGAAGAGGTTCAGATAGAAGCTGCAAGACGTGCAAAGGACGGAAGTTTTACAGTTCGTCACATTGAAAAACTTGCACAGAGCCTTGCAGAAAATACTGATGAAGCGGAAGAAAAACCGCCGAAACCTGTTAAAATAATCGATAGTTATTATAAAGAAGTGGAACTTAGTCTTAATGAAAGACTTGGAAGAAAAGTAAAAGTTGACTTTACAAAAAATAAAGGTACACTTGTTCTTGAATTTTATGACAAAGACGATCTTGCGGCACTCGCCGACAAAATTGCAAATATAGATTTATAATTTGAAAAGAGGACTTATAAAATGTTAGATATGAAATTTCTCCGTAATAATCCGGAAATTGTAAAGCAGAATATTAAAAACAAGTTTCAGGATGAAAAACTTCCGCTTGTTGATGAAGTTATAGAAAAAGATGAAAAGTGCAGAGCTGCAAAGTCAAGAGGCGATGAACTTCGTGCAAAGAGAAATGCTTTAAGCAAGCAGATAGGCGGACTTATGGCAAAGGGTCAGAAAGAAGAAGCCGAAAAAGTTAAAGCTGAAGTAAAGGCTATGGCTGATGAACTTGCAGCCCTTGAAGTTGAAGAAGAAAAACTCCAGGCTGAAATCAAAAAGGCTATGATGGTAATTCCGAATATAATTGACCCATCAGTTCCAATTGGTAAAGATGACAGCGAAAATGTTGAAGTCGAAAGATTTGGCGAACCATTCGTTCCTGATTTTGAAATTCCTTACCACGTTGATATAATGGAAAAATTAAACGGAATCGACCTTGACAGTGCAAGAAAAACTTCAGGAAACGGTTTCTATTATCTCAGCGGTGATATTGCAAGACTCCATGAATCTATCCTTGCATATGCAAGAGATTTTATGATAAACAAGGGCTTTACATATTTTATTCCTCCGTTTATGATAAGAAGCAACGTTGTAACAGGCGTTATGAGCTTTTCAGAAATGGAAGATATGATGTATAAAATTGAAGGTGAAGATCTTTATCTTATCGGTACAAGCGAACACTCTATGATTGGTAAATTTATCGATACAATGATAAAAGAAGAAGACCTTCCTAAAACAATGACAAGTTACAGTCCATGTTTCAGAAAAGAAGTTGGTGCACACGGCATTGAAGAAAGAGGCGTTTACAGAATACATCAGTTTGAAAAACAGGAAATGGTAGTTGTATGTAAACCTGAAGAAAGTATGGATTGGTTCAAGAAACTTTATTCATACACAGTTGAATTTTTCAGAACACTTGATATTCCTGTAAGAACACTTGAATGTTGCAGCGGCGATTTAGCAGACCTTAAAGT
>JALEJO010000147.1 GCA_022769365.1 Oscillospiraceae bacterium
GCATCAACTGCACCTGATTCAAGATTTAAAAATGCACTGTTATAATCGCCAACCTGCTGTAAATCGGCAAATTCTGAACAGAGTTTTTTATTTTCTTCTGAGGCATCGTCACCCTCAAGTGCTGCAAGTGCTGAACTGTCTGCCTGAACGGCAACTATTTTTCCTTTAAGGTCATCAAGGGAAGCAATTCCTGAATCTGAACGGACAATAACAACCTGTGAGTTGTCAACATAAGGTGTACTCCATGTGTACATATCTTCTCTGCCGTTCATTGTGAAACCATTCCAGATACAATCGATTGAACCCGAATTAAGTTCCATATCTTTTGAATTCCAGTCAATCGGCTGAGGAACAAGCGTCCAGCCTTGTCTTTTACAGACTTCTTCTGCAAGAGATAAGTCAAAACCGACATATTCACCCTCATCATTTTTATAGCCATAAGGCGGAAATTCAGCATCAAATCCGAGGATAAATGTTTCGTCTGTGTTTTTTTCTTCGGCAAAACAATTCTGTGCAGGAATAAGCACGGAAATAATCACCGAAAAAATCATTACCACCGCTATAAATATTTTCGGCAGTCTTTTTTTGCTTAGATTCATAATTTTTGTATGCAGCTTTTTGCTGCATTTCTCCTTTCACGTTTGCAATATTTTAATTATAACATATATTTTAGGTATTGTAAAGATATTTTTTGTGATGATAAATGAGAAATTAGAAATAAAAAAATAAATGTGTCACCAGCGGCGACACATTTAAAAAGTAAACAGAAAGAGATATACGAAACTATAAAATCATATTTAGAATTTTAAAATCAAAAGTAACACACATACAACGGCTATTAATCCGCCTACTATGCTTATTATTGTGTAAATCTTTTTGGATTCTGAATCATTTTTTTCTTTTACAAGGTAATAAATTCCTGCAAAAAGAATTAACACACCTATTATTAAACCAATTATTTTTATCACCATTATTTTTTCCTCCATTTAAGTAAAAAAGCTGAATTCATAATTACAAGAACAGAACCTGCATTATGTACCAATGCACCAATAACAGGACTTAATGTTCCGATAATTGCCAATATAATTGCAACAAAATTCAAAAGCATTGAAAAAGTCATATTGAGTTTTATCGTTGTCATCATTCTTCTGGATAACGCAATAAGATGCGGAAGTTCCTTTATATCATCATCAACCAAAGCAATGTCGGCTGCATCTACGGCAATGTCGCTGCCTACTCCGCCCATAGCAATGCCGACATTGGCTTTTTTCAGAGCAGGAGCATCATTTATTCCGTCACCTATCATACAAACAGATTTTTTATTTTTCTGACATTCTCCAATATAGTTTAACTTATCTTCAGGCAGACAATTTGATTTTAAATCAGAAATATTCAGCTGTGATGCAATAAATTTTGCAGCATTTTTATTATCGCCCGTTAATAATACAGTATCTACGCCAATTTGAGAAAGAGAATTTATCATTCCGCTGCTTTCTTTTCTTAACGTATCAGACAGTACAATATATCCTGAAAATTTCTTATCTATGGCAATATAAATAACAGTACAGCCTTTTTCAAGATATTCTTTTGTATCTGCTGTAGAATTAACTTTGATTTTTTGTTCAAGCAATAAATTCATATTTCCTGCAAGAACAGACTTATTTTGAACAGTAGCACATACACCACGTCCCGGAATCATATTAAAATTGTATGCTTCGGCAAGTTCTGTTTTTGAAGATTTTTTATAGCAATTTACAACTGCTTTTCCAAGCGGATGTTCTGAAAACTGTTCCGCTGATGCGACAAGTCTGTATATTTCATTTTCATCAATTGAATCAGAAACACTTTTTACTGCTGTTACTTCAGGTTTTCCGTAAGTTAAAGTTCCAGTTTTGTCAAATGCAATTATTTTAACCTTAGCAAGACGTTCAAGAGCGTCACCTACACGAACAAGAAAACCGTGTTTTGTTGCATTGCCGATGGCTGCCATAATTGCAGTTGGTGTTGCGAGAACCAAAGCACATGGGCAGAATACAACAAGAATTGTTACTGCACGGATTATCTGACCTGTAATTAGCCATGTTAATAAAGCAGCAGATAAAGCAATAATTACAATCCAGGTTGCCCAGCGGTCTGCAATTCCTACAATTTTTGCTTTTCCTGCATCAGCAGACTGAACCAGTTTTATCATACGCTGAATTGAACTGTCTTCTCCAACTTCGGTTGCCTTCATTTCAAAAGTTCCGAATTGATTAACAGTACCACTTGAAACGCTGTCACCAACAATTTTATCTACAGGAAGTGATTCTCCTGTCATAACTGCCTGATTTATAGATGTCTGACCTGAAATAATAACAACATCAACAGGCATACTTTCACCCGGAAGAACTCGAATAATATCTCCTACTTTAACTTTTTAAGCAGGTATAATATTTTCACTTCCGTTATTTAAAACTCTTGCTGTTTGTGGAGTAAGATGAACTAATTTTTCTATGCCTGCCCTTGCTTTTGCAACAGTCAGTTCTTCCAGCAAAGCACCAAGCTGCATAATTACTGCAACTTCACCCGCAGCAAAAATTTCTCCGATGAAAATTGATGCTACCAAAGCAAGTGAAACTAATACGTCCGCTTTAATATCGAATTCAGTAATCAAGCCGATAATTGCTTCAAAAATAATAGGAAGTCCGCAAAGAAAAATAGCAATCCAAGCCATATCAAAAGGAAAAGGCTGGAATTTTGCCAGACTGCATATAACTGAAATACCTGAAATTATAAGCAGGATTATATCTTTTTTAACACCGCCCAACTCTAATAAATACTCTAATTTTTTCAGCATTTTTTTCATAATAAAAAGCTCCTTTCATACCATATGGGGTATGGGTATATTATAACATATAGGGGTATGGGTTGTCAAGAGGCAAAATAAAAAAAGTCAGCCAAAAATGACTGACTTGAAAAAACTACTGCATATTAGCAAAGCGTTCAACTGCTTTTGTGAAGTTTTCTATTGTTTTATCTGCGTCACCGTGTTCTATTCCATCTTTGACACAATGTTTTATGTGTCCTTCAAGAACAACTTTTCCACAGCCGTTCAAAGCCGATCTGGCGGCATTTATCTGAGATAATATATCTTCGCAGGGAACATCTTCATCTATCATTCTGTCAATTGCCTGAACCTGTCCGATGATTTTTTTTAATCTGCGATGCAGATTATTTGAATCCATACACTGTTTCATAAGTATTCCTCCGTTTCATACCAATAGGGGCAATAGTATAAATATAATTATAATCCATAATTTTTCTGTTGTCAAGTGGGAAATTTTATTGAAAATATATCATTTTTTTAAATTATAAATCATTAAAAATCTGTTTGATTGAATTGTCTATTGTACAATTTGTTTTGTTTGTTAACATAATTATTGATAACAAGTCATAAAAGTCAATTTCACCATTCCAGTGCATAATTAAAGGTTTATGATATTTTTCTATAAAACTGATTGCCTCTTTAGAGTATTTAAATTTTTGTATTTTTTGTTGATCTGCATTTATAATTTCAGCCTTGAAACTCGACGTGATAATTACATCAAGTTCAATATTATTTGCTTTTAATTTAAATTTGGGACGATTATTAGATTGAATTCTATTTTTCCCAATTCATCAATCCACAATTCAAAAGGTTGACCTGTTTTTTCGGATTTCAAATTAGCCATCTCATAAACAAAATTTCTTTTTTTATAAGTATTTTCCATAATTTTAATATACTCCTTGCTGTAAAACATATCTTTTTACTACCTTGCTGGAACAAACCCGTCATCAAGATAACATTTATAATGTTCACTATAATCATAACAAATCTTTGGTTCATCTTTGATACCAAATTCAACCTTTATAACATCAATATCATACTTATCAACGTGCGGACTTGTATATATAATCGCTTTTCCTCGATTTGTAATTTCAACTCGACCTCTTGGATAATAATTATATGGCACCTTTGAACTTTTAGGATTAACCACTTTCCAAAGCTTTTCATGGTTGTAAGTTACACCTGATTTTGCTCTACCACAAGAATAGTCTCCAGAATACGGAAACGCAAATAGTTTACCATCAATTATCCAAAATACACCTCTTGATAAAGGTTGTTTGTTTTCATTGTTTTTCATAATTTTCACCTCTTAATTTTCATTAATTAATAAGCACTACCACTTTATACTTTTATTATACATCAACTATCAAGCTTTTGCAATATCTTTAGTAAAATACCATAAACAACATTACCCACTAAAACCACCTACTTTCAATTTAATAACATACAACTGGTAATATCTTTGATTACTGAAATATTATTGTATATATCTGCTGCCTATATTTTTTATTATGATTTTTGCATCAATTTTCTTTTCTTTCACTTGCAAAAAACAAATATTTATGGTAAAATAATATCAGAATAAAATCAATCTAAAAAGGAGGAAAATCTATGGGAATATATTTAAACCAAAATAACGATTTATTAACTGATGACAGAAAGAAAAAAATTTATATTGATAAATCTAATATCATCATTCATACAAATGCGGATATAGATGAAGCTGAAAAATATATTTGTGTCAGTCGACCAAGAAGATTTGGTAAGTCAATGGCTGCAAATATGCTTGTTGCATAGTATAGCCGTGGCTGTGATTCGAGAAAATTATTCAGCGACCTTGAAATTTCAAAAGACCTGACTTTTGAAAAGCATTTAAATAAATATAATGTAATTCATCTTGATATGAATGATTATGATTATTTATCAGTGAAAGACGCTATAGAAGAAATTTCATCTGAAATTATTGAAGAACTGATTGAAGAAAATCCATTTTTGAAAGACGTTCCAAATTTAAAACTGATAAAAGCCCTTGAAAAAGTATTTATAAAAACAAGAATACCATTTGTTTTTATAATTGATGAATGGGATTTGATAATGCGAAAAAAGAATTACAATTCACAAGACCAAGAAGATTATTTAAGTTTTCTTAAACGTCTTTTAAAAGGAAAAAGTTATGTTGCACTTTGCTATATGACAGGTATTTTGCCTATAAAAAAATATGGAGAACATTCTGCATTAAATATTTTTGATGAATATTCAATGGAAGATCAAGCTATGTTTGCTAAATCTACAGGATTCACTGAACAGGAAGTAGAAAAAATACAGTCAGAGTATAACTTTGACATGGATGAAGCAAAAAAGTGGTATAACGGTTATGATGTAAATGGAATAGCTATATATAACCCTCGCTCTATCGTTGAACTTTGTAAAAGAGGAACTTTTTCTAATTATTGGACTAAAACAGAAACATATGAGGCCTTAAAAGTGTATATTCAAATGAATTTTGACGGATTAAAAGACAAAATTGAACTTATGCTTTCGGGTGAAAAGGTTGAAATTGATGTTGGAACTTTTCAAAATGATATGACAAACTTTGGATGTGCTGATGATGTGCTGACATTACTTATTCACCTTGGATATTTGACTTATGATATGAAAACAAAATCTTGTTGGATTCCAAATTATGAAGTAGCAGAAGAATTTATTCGAAGTGTTAAAATGAGTAATTGGTCTGAAGTTATGAATGCCATAAATCAATCTGAAGAATGCTTAAAAGCTACGCTTAATGGTGATTCCGAAACTGTTGCAAGAATAATTGAACAAACTCACGAAGAAAATACATCTATTATAAAATATAA
>JALEJO010000014.1 GCA_022769365.1 Oscillospiraceae bacterium
TCTCTATTTTATCACATTTCCTCCGTTTTGTCAAGTAAACATTCTGTGAACTCCCGCTCAATCTAACTACTTACCTTCCCAAAACTCTGTGCCTCAACAGACAGCTTGTTTATTATATCACACCTCTTCCTCTTTGTCAAGGGCTTTTCTTCAAAATATTTCCTTTTTGTTTTTTATTTCTCTTATTTTCACTTACTCTGATATTATTTTTGTTTATTTTAACACAACTTTACCTATAATACCATATATAGCTGAAAAATTTTCTATTCTGACCTTATATCTGACCCTGATTTTATTATAAAAAATCATTTTACAACAAAATCTGAGCATAAACAACCTAATCTGGATATATAAAAAACTGTTATTTTGAATATTGTGATAATGTCAGAATTAGGTTATACTAAATATACGGTATTTGAAACCGAATAAATTTAAAGAGGACAGTATAATGGAACAGAATCGTTATCAATTAAATAAGGAACTCGCTCAGATGCTCAAGGGCGGAGTTATAATGGACGTTACAACACCTGAACAGGCTAAAATTGCGGAAGCAGCCGGTGCTTGTGCAGTTATGGCACTTGAAAGAATCCCTGCTGATATTCGTGCCGCTGGCGGTGTTTCAAGAATGAGCGACCCTGCAATGATTAAAGGAATTCAGAACGCTGTAAGTATTCCTGTTATGGCTAAGTGCAGAATCGGACATTTTGCAGAAGCTCAGATACTTCAGGCTATTGAAATAGACTATATAGATGAAAGTGAAGTACTTTCTCCTGCTGATGATATTTATCACATTGATAAAACACAGTTTAAAGTACCATTTGTTTGCGGTTCAAGAGATTTAGGCGAAGCACTCAGAAGAATTTCAGAAGGTGCTTCTATGATTCGTACAAAGGGCGAACCTGGCACAGGCGACATCGTTCAGGCTGTACGTCATATGAGAAAAATTAACAAGCAGATTGCTGATGTTGCTGCTGCACGTGAAGATGAGCTTTTTGAAGAAGCAAAACAGCTTCAGGTTCCTTATGAACTCGTTAAATATGTTCACGACAACAGAAAACTCCCTGTAGTTAATTTTGCCGCAGGCGGTGTTGCAACTCCTGCTGACGCTGCTCTTATGATGCAGCTTGGTGCTGAAGGCGTTTTTGTCGGATCAGGTATTTTCAAATCAGGTGATCCTGAAAAACGTGCTGCTGCAATTGTTAAGGCTGTTACAAACTATAATGACCCTGATATACTTGCAAAACTTTCAGAAAATCTTGGTGAAGCTATGGTCGGAATCAACGAAAACGAAATCAAGATTATAATGGAAGAAAGAGGAAAATAATGGTCGGAATTTTAGCTTTGCAGGGTGCTTTTGCTGAACATGCATCATGTATTGAAAAACTCGGCGGCGAATATATCCTCATAAGAAAAAAGGAAGATTTAAATAAAAATTTTGACAGAATTGTTCTTCCGGGCGGTGAATCCACAACGCAAAGAAAACTTATGCGTGAACTTGATATTTTTGACGATTTAAAGGCAAAAATTGAGAATGGTATGCCTGTTCTTGCAACATGTGCAGGTCTTATTCTCCTTGCTGAAAAAATTGAAAATGAAGAAAATATCTGCTTTGGAACACTCCCTGTAGAAGTTGTAAGAAATGCTTATGGCAGACAGCTTGGAAGTTTTTCAGTTGATGGAAATATCGGCACTATCGAAAATTATCCTATGCGTTTTATTCGTGCCCCATTTATAAAAGACGTTTTATCAGATGAGGTTGAAATTCTCAACAAAACAGATGAAAAAATAACCGCTGTTAAATATAAAAATCAGATTGGTCTTTCTTTTCACCCTGAACTCACTTCAGATTTAAGAATACACGAAATGTTTCTTAATTTATAAACTATAAAAAATAAACCGCCCGAACAATTTTCGTTCGGGCGGTTTTAAATTCCATCAACGCTCTTTCTACAAATGTTACCGCAAATTCTTTGTAACTATACATTTATTTTACCTCCTGAGTAGAGTATAATCACAAAATATAACTTTTATTTTATTTTTTTAAGAGAAGTAAGAAAAAGAAGAATATACTCTACTTACTCTACCTGAAATTACTGGTTTTCATCTTCATCAAAAAAAATATCTTTACTATCAGCACACAAAAGATGACTCCCCTCCATCAGATGAACAAAAACGCTTTGAACATTTGCTGTAAACAAGCTAAAATCAAATTTTGCTAAAATGTTATAATATTTTACAAAAATATTTCACCCCCAAATGCATCGCATTCGGGGGTGATTTTTTGGAATTTATAGTTTTACAATAAGTAATGGATTTATAATATTTTAGATACTATAATTATCTTCAAGAGCGTCAAGCAAACCGTATTCCAGAAGAATTTCTTCAAGTCGTTCCTGTGTAAGCGGTTTAGGAATTACGAACTTTTTATTTTCTTCAATCTTACGTGCAAGTTCTCTGTATTCATCTGCCTGATTACATTCAGGCTTATGTTCAATTACTGTTTTCTTGCGAATTTCTGCACGCTGTACTTCATTATCACGAGGAACAAAATGTATAAGCTGTGTTCCAAGTTCTTCTGCAAATGCACGAACCAAATCAATTTCACGATCTACATTACGGCTGTTACAAATAATACCGCCAAGACGTACACCACCCTGCTTTGCGTATCTTGCAATACCTTTTGAAATATTATTTGCAGCATATAATGCCATCATTTCACCACTTGCTACTATGTATATTTCTTTGGCTTTACCCTCACGGATAGGCATAGCAAAACCGCCACAAACAACATCACCCAATACGTCATAAAATACGTAATCAAGGTCATCTGTATATGCTCCAAGGCGTTCAAGTAAGCCTATTGAAGTTATAATACCTCTTCCTGCACAACCTACGCCAGGTTCAGGTCCGCCTGATTCTACGCAGCGTGTACCTTTGAATCCTTCTTTAAGAATATCATCAAGGTCAATATCCTCTCCTGCTTCACGAAGAGTATCAAGAACTGTTTTTTGTGCTAAACCTCCAAGTAAAAGACGTGTTGAGTCTGCTTTCGGGTCACAGCCTACAACCATAACTTTTTTACCTCTTTCTACCAATCCGGCAGTTAAATTCTGAGTTGTAGTTGATTTTCCAATACCGCCTTTACCATAAATTGCAATCTGTCTTATTTCCTTTGGCATAACTTTTTTCCTTTCTTATCCATGTGAAAATGTATCTTTGTGTGATATTCGTTTTAAATATATCTGATCTCCATAATCAGTTTCTCCAGGTACTCCTATAGCATCTGCACGACATCTCTGGCAATGACGGAATACATCAATATAAGGTTCCGCCTGCTGTCTTGCTGCATCAATCTGGGCACAAGTAGGACGTGGTGAATCCGACAGTTCATGCTGTGGAATCAATGGAATTATATTATAGATTGATGCACCTGCTTCGCTTACTGTCTTCGCAATTTCCGCAATATGATGATCATTAATACCAATAACCAAGACTGTATTTACTTTTACTGTAATCCCTGCTGCACTGATTTTGCGTATTCCTTCAAGTTGATTTTTTATAAGAATTTCAGCCGCTTCTTTTCCTGTGTAATGTTTTCCGTGGTAAAGAATTCCGCTGTTAAGTTTTGCTTCAATTTCAGGATCAACCGCATTCACTGTTACTGTAAGTGAATCAATATCTGTTTCAATAACCTCTTCTGCTTTTTCCGCAAGAAGCAGACCGTTTGTACTCATGCATTTTACTAATTCAGGATATTTTTCACGAATCAGGCGAAATGTTTTTAAAGCATAGTCTGATGCCAGAGTATCTCCCGGACCTGCAATACCTGCAACTTTTATGGCAGGACAGACTTCTAATGCACGTGCAATAACATCAATTGCTTCATCAGGTTTAATCACTGTTGATGCAACACCCGGACGTTTTTCATAATCGTTTATTTTGCGGTCACAAAACTTGCACTCAATATTACATGTCGGGCTTATTGGTAAGTGTATCCTGCCTGTTGTGCCTCGTTTTCCTCTTGCATAGCATGGATGCTTATCTGTTAGTTCTTCGTATGAAATTGCCATTTGTCCACCTCCCATAATTTATCTTTTATAATCTTTTCCAAAACAGATTTCAGAACATAAGGTGCCTGATATGCGGTAACACCATGCTGTTCCAAATAATCTGATGCACCATCGCCAATTCTGCTCACAAGTACAGCCTGTACATCTTTAAGCTGTTCAAGTACTGCGTCAAATGCTGACAATTCGTGATCACCGCACTGACAGCAGGGCGTAACATTTCGTGTTTCAAGAAATTTATACGTTCCATCATCAGGTGAAATTTCCACAATATGAAACTTGTCTGCATGTCCGAAATGCTGATTGATAACTATTCCATCTGTGCTGGCTGCTGCCACACGATATGCCATCGCAAATGCCTCCTTTATTTTCCGTCAACTGTTGCTGTGTAAATGCGTTCAAGCAATGTCAACGCACCATGATAACCGATATAACTGCGGTTTATAACAAGTTCTTCTGAAACAGGTGTTCCAACTTCAAGAAGAAGTCCTTTTATTTCTCTTGCAACATCGCCTTCCCATGTGCTGCCAAGAATAAGAGGAACACTGCCGCCAAAATCTGCCTGTCTTAAAGACTGTTCTGCAAGATAGCCATCTTCAATAAATTCAACATCTACATCAACACCTTCAGAAAGATTATGATATTCATCAGCAATTGCATCACGATATTTTTCAGGTGGCTCATCTGTTATTATTTGCTTTACAGGCTGTAAACCTATCTGATCTGCCAAAAATTTTGTAAGAGCAAGGTTATAAGCACTATCTCCTACTGTTGCAAAGCGTGAAGGAAGTCCGAACCAATATTCTGCAAAAAAATCTGAAAAATGCTCCAGAAAATAGTAATATTCATGTGCTTCCTGTGCAATAAATGCTTCAGCCTTTGTATTATCAATACCTGCAAATTCAACAACCTTGCGAATAAATGCAGAAGTTGCTTCTTCTCCCACAGGAATTACAGGAATATGAAGGTATGGCTGATTATATTTCTTTTCAAGATATTTCGCTGTTTTTAATCCTACCCAAGGAGATACTACAAGATTGAAAGCAGCTTTAGGAATATTTTTCCACTCGGAAATACCTTTACTCTGTGGTCCGAATAAAACGTTTACTTCAAAACCTGCACCTTCAAGAATTCGCTTTAATTCTATGTAATCTCCACGCCAGTTTGTATTGAAATAAGGCACTTCAAACCAAAGATTAATAAGTTTTTTACGTTTTCTGCCTTTATATTCTCCAACAAACTGGTCAATAATTGCTTCAACTACAATTTCATGTCCTTTAAGGTTATTTCCTTTAAATCCTGCTGTATCGGCATATACAACGTTATAACCCTGATCCTGATATTTTTTTACGACAGCACCAACATTATCACCTATAAGTTCGCCTGAACAGCCTGTAAGAACAACAAACAGGTCACCTTTGACAATTTTCAAAGAAGATTGAATAAGGTCATCAAGTTTTTTTGTTCCGCCAAAAACGACTTCGTTTTCGCCAAAATTTACACTTGGCATATCACCGCCGCCTGCAATTCCTGAACCTTGGTATCCATTATTAAAAGATAATCCAAAATACTGTTTATCCACACATCCAGGACCGCAGTTTGCAATAGGAACTCCACCAGGTATGGCTGCAACAGTATATGCTGCCCCAATTGCACATCCTACTCTTGGGTGAACAATGGTAGAACTTTTCTTTTTCTTATTCTCATTCGCCATCGTATTTACCTCCATTAAATTCGTTAATTGGTTCGTTGATAAGTTCCGGATGATGTGCCAGCACGAAAGGATCTTCCTGACTAAGCCACCAATCGGTATATCCAAGGTCTGTATGACGCTTCAGAACCTGATTAAATTTCTTTCTGGTAATAATATCAAGTATTGCTTCACCGGTACGTATAATACCGTCATATCCTACAGGGAAATGTTCGTCACCCATTGCAAGAGATGGAACACCAAGCTTTGCAGCTACAGGAGCAAGTCCGTTATGACGAATAATAACAAAATCTGTCTTTACACGTTTTAAAATATTTGGCAACTGGAATGCCTGCGTTTTACTTACAGTAAAATGAGGTATATCGCCATAATTATCTACAAGATATTTAAGAGTATTCTGATTTTCATGACCGCTGTCATAAACAGGATCGTGATGGAATACAATAGAACCTTCAACACCTATTCCAAGTTCACGAAGTACACAAATAAGACCATGTGCATAAGAAGAACCTGTCATAACAAAACCGTTTAATCCTTTAAGTTTTTCTCTTAATCCTTCAATTTTAGGTGCTATACGTTCATGTTCCGATTTAATATATTCTTCTGTTTCTTTTTCTTTGCCTACGGCCTTTGCAATTGCACGAAGCCATTCATCAGTTGCTGAAATTCCATAAGGCTGTGGTGCATCAATCTGCGGTACACCAAAATGTTCTTCCAAAGCTGTTGCCATATAAGAACCAAGTGTATGACAGAATGTTGATGTTACTGCCGCTTCGCTTGCCTGTGCAAGTTCGTCGAAGCTTGCCATATCAATCATATAATTTACACGAAGTCCGAGCGGCTTCAATATTTCTGTAAAATAATCTGTACCCCAGAGAGCAACAATATTTATGAGGTCTTTTTGCTTTTTGGGATTTCTCTTTACAATCTGACGTACAACACCATGTTATGAAACGTCAAAACCTGTACTCCAATGTTTTGAGCGGAATCCTTCACAATGAAGCGGAACTACAGGAATTCCAAGCTCAGCCTCTTTTTCATCTGCTACACTATCTATATCTTCACCGATAATTGCTGTTGAACATGACATTGAAATAAAAATTGCCTTTGGATGATATCTGTCGTAAGCATCCTGAATAGTTTGACGAAGACGATCACTTGCACCAAATACCATATCTTTTTCTTTCAGATTAGTGCTGAAAATTTTAATATTTTCAATCTCTGATGCTTTTCCACGACGTATTAAACCGATTTTATAAGCGAGATTAAACCTTGCATGATTTGCAGAACAGCCTATCGGAGAATGTTTAACCAGAACACAGTCCGTAATATTACCTATCTGACAGGCAACAATTGCATTCGCACACATTGTTTGCTGTGAGAAAGGCATATGCAGTTCACAAAGCTGACAGGCTCTTCCTCCATTTCCACAGCATCCTTTTTTTCTTTCGCCTGAACTTCGTCTGTCATAGTCGGAAGCTTCAACCAGCTCAGAAGCTTTGCCATCCCATGAAATGATAGAACCAATACGAGTTTCTCTGTTCTCGCATTCGGACATATCCAGATTAATGGTCTTTTTTGCCATACTTTTCCTCCTGATATTTTAATAAAAATAAGAATAAAAGATCACTATACTGATAACATTCGTATCTTTTATTTCAACATAATTTTATATATCATATCACCTTACACATTCGATCCATTCCCTTAATGATAGATCGAAGTATAGAAAGTCTTTTTATTTTTCTATATAGACTCATCTTCGACTCCTCCACAATTCCTACTGAATCGGTGTGTTTTCTATGCTTATTATTATAACATACGTTTTTCTGCCTGTCCAATACTGTAATTTTATAGTTATCAATAAAAAAATTGTATATTTAATTAAATTATATAAATTTAGAAACATTTTTAAATAAAAATGAGTTTTCAATAATAAAAAGCACATTGCTTTCAACACCTATTCGGTGTAAAAGTAATGTGCTTTTAAGCTCATTATGCTTTTAATTTTATCAAATCATGTATCTTCTGCCGATTTGACACCATTTTCTTGCAGTCACCAATGATACTGTGTGCTTTATTCCTCCTCTATCGTATACAACGTATATTCCTCGCCAATGATTGTGTCTGACAATCCGTATACAACATTGCTTATAACATATTCTCCATCATTTATGAAAATTTCGATTAAATTTTCATCTACATAAATTTCAAGATTATATCCATCTTTTAAAACAGGAGTTTCTGCTGTTAACCTGTAATTTCCGTTTTTAA
The DNA here is from genome assembly GCA_022769365.1 of Oscillospiraceae bacterium. Taxonomy (GTDB): domain Bacteria; phylum Bacillota; class Clostridia; order Oscillospirales; family Ruminococcaceae; genus Ruminococcus_C. Next base: position 8,053 of record JALEJO010000014.1, read on the forward strand.
CGAAAACATCTGAGCGGTCCGTTTTTATTTTATCATCTTCACGCTTTATAATATATCCGCCTATGTTAATACTTTCACCATTTTTAAGTGATGTTTTTACCATATAGCCTGATTTTTCAGGAGAAGATATTTTTTTGGTGAATGCATCTTTTACATTTGTATGCGGTCTGAAGTATATATGATTATTTTTCACTTCAATAATTCTTGGAATACACATCATTCCGTTCCACTTGTCATTTACTGCCTGCGGCATTCTTACCCATGCAATGACAATGCGGTTTCCGTCTTTGTCAGTTGTACTTTGTGGTGCATAAAGGTCAAGACCATAATCAAAGAAACTGTATTCATAAGGAAGATTTATTGTTCCGGACATTTCATCAAATTTTGATAACATACATACTGCCGCTGAGTCGTATTCTTTTCCATCATTGATAAATCCCATAGGTGAAAATACAATTATACCATTGCAATCAACTTCAAAATAATCAGGACACTCCCACATCCAGCCAAAATTTTCCTTTTCAGAAAAATTCAAATATGACCATTTTTTCAAATCGTTGCTTTTATAAAAAAGCAGTCTGCCTTTATTATTCACTGAACTTCCAAGCACCATATACCACGCATCTTTTCCGCGCCATACTTTAGGATCACGGGTATGTTTTTTATCGCCGATATTTTTTTCTTCAATAGGAGGTATAATAGTTTTCTTATCAGAAATATTGTCAAAAGTCATACCGTCTTCTGAAGTAATCATAAGCTGTGCTGAAATAAAGTTATCGTTTAAACAGTGATTTATATTTTCAGGGTCTTCTTCAATATAATTTACACCTGTATAATAAAGATACATTTTATCATCATATTCAACTGCACTTCCCGAAAAGCAACCGCTTCTGTCATCTGTTTTTGATGGGAAAAGGGCAATACCCTTTTCCTCAAAGTTTACTAAATCCTTGCTTACTGCATGTCCCCAATGCATTCTTCCCCATTCTGTTGAATATGGAAAACATTGATAAAACAGGTGGTAATAACCTTTATACCAAATAAAACCATTTGGGTCATTTATCCAGCAGTTAGGTGCTTTGAAATGTACTTTCTGCATAATATCCTCCCTTTAAAAAATAGCTTCTTCTGTATTTTTATCAAAGAAATGCATTCTTGAAGGAACAAATACAAAATCAATTGTATCTCCTGGATTGCTTATTTCATATTTTGAAACTCTTGCAACTGATGTTATATTTCCATAGTTAAAATAAAGATTGTTTTCATTACCCATAACTTCAATATTATCAACAACTGATGTCATTTTGTTTTCCTTGTAAAGGTCAACGTTCTGTGGGTCAAGTTTTATGTCTTCACCTCTTATTCCGAGAATAAGTTCACCGTTTCTGCCATTTAACTTTTCAGCAATTGAATCTGAAAGAGTGATTTTATTTCCATCTTCAAAAGTAACATTTTTACCGCTGACTTTTACATTGTAGAAATTCATCTGAGGTGAACCTATAAATCCTGCCACAAATTTATTAGCCGGATGTTCATAAAGTTCCATAGGTTTTCCAACCTGCTGAATAACACCATCTTTCATAATAACGATTCTGTCTGCCATTGTCATAGCTTCTATCTGGTCGTGTGTTACATATATTGTTGTACTGCCGAGCTGTTTATGAAGTTTGCTTATTTCGCTTCTCATACTTACTCTGAGTTTTGCATCAAGGTTTGAAAGAGGTTCATCCATAAGGAAAAGTTTTTGATTTTTAACTATTGCACGTCCAAGTGCAACTCTCTGACGCTGACCTCCTGAAAGATTTTTCGGTTTTCTGTAACGATATTCTGAAAGTCCAAGAATATCAATTGCCCAGTCAACTTTTTTCTTTATTTCAGCAGAAGGAACTTTCATATTTTTCAAACCGTATGAAATATTTTTTTCAACTGTCATATGAGGATAAAGTGCATAGTTCTGGAATACCATTGAAATGCCTCTGTCTCTTGGCAAAACTGCATTCATACGCTTTCCGTCAATATAGAAGTCACCGCTTGTTATTTCTTCAAAACCTGCAATCATTCTTAAAGTTGTTGATTTTCCGCAGCCTGACGGACCTACGAAAGCAATGAATTCGCCTTCTTCTATTTCAAGATTAAAATCTGTAACTGAATTTTTTTCTGCACCTGCATATCTTTTGCATACATTTTTCATTTCTATAAAACTCATAATTTAGCCCTCCTTAGAACCTGTTGAAACCACACCTTCCACAATCTGCTTTGAGAAGAGTGAGTAAATTATAATAACCGGAATAGTAATAAGTGTAATAACTGCGAGTGTCTGTCCCATAGTTGTGTTATCGTTTGAAGTAATTGAATTAAGACCAATCTGTGCTGTGAGTAAATCGCTTGATGTGAAAACAAGTGATGGCCAGAGATAATCGTTCCATACATTAAGGAATGTAAATACGCTTACAGTTGCAACAACTGTTTTTGACATTGGAAGAACCATTGTAAAGAAATATTTTACAGGACTGCAATGGTCAAGCTGTGCTGCTTCCCACACATCGTCAGGCAAACTTACAAAAACCTGTCTGAAAAGGAATATATTAAACGGATTCACTATCATAGGAAGGACGTAACCAAAAACAGTATTTAGAAGTCCCATTTTTGAAACGAACATAAAGTTAATTGTTATAATTGTTTCTGTTGGGATAATCATAAGCATCATAATTATTGCAAGCCATCTTTCGCGGAAAGGAAACTTGATTTTTGCAAGTGCATATCCTGCAAGACCATTTACAATTACACCTGAAACAATAAGTATTGCCGCATAGAATAAAGTATTTAACATATAGCGTATAAAGCTTGTGTTAAAAAGAATTTCTTTATAGTTATCAAAAAAATCTTTTCCCGGAACAGGTGGGATAAATGCCTTTACTGAATTCATATCTGCTGTTATTGCTGCATCGGGTTTGAAAGAATTTGCAATCATCCAAATAACAGGGAACAGAAAGAATAGCGACATAATAATCATTACAGCAACAAGTATGCCGTTAAAGATTTTTTGCTTTTTTGTTTTCATGTTTATCCTCCTTATCTTTAGTAAGAATTGTCTGAATAATTGTAAGTATTACAACAAATACAGTAAATACAATTGCCATTGCTGAAGCAAGACCTATTTCCCAGTTAACTGTACCTGTTTCGTAAATATCATATACAAGTGTGTACGTCGAATGTGAAGGACCACCGCCTGTCATAACCATTGGCTGAACTATCATTCTGAATGCTCCAATTGTTACTGTTATGAAAACAAATACACAAAGCGGTTTCAGTTCAGGAAGAGTTATATTTTTAAATTTGCTCCATGCACTTGCATGATCAAGTTCAGCGGCTTCATAAAGTGCTGGATTAATTGCCTGTAATCCCCCAAGGAAGATTATCATCTGATAACCAACACCTTGCCATACACTCATAATTGCAATTGATGGAAGAGCTTGCTTTGCACTGTAAATAAAAGGCTGTGCATTTATTCCAAAATGTGAAAGCATTGTGTTGAGTATGCCCTCAGGGCTGTATATCTGCATCCAGAGATTGGAAACAACTGCAAGTGACATAACAACCGGTATAAAAAATGCAACCTTAAAATAACGCTTGCATACTGTTACCTTGTTAATAAGAAGTGCAAGTCCTAATGCACCAAGAGTCTGTAAAGGAACAATTATAAGTACAAATTTTACAGTGTTCCAAAATGCTGTTGTAAACAAATCATCTTTGAAAATAGAACTGAAATTTTCAAGTCCTACAAAATGTGTCAGTTTCGGGTTCAATGCAAAATAATCAGTGAAACTGTATATAAGAGTCAGTATCATCGGAAGAAAAAGAAAAAGTGTCATAAGAACAAGTGCCGGTCCAAAAAATGCCATTCCGAGGATTGAATTCGATTTATTTTTCATATTATCTTACGTAACGCTTTAATTTTGCGTTAATCCTTTCTACAGATTTATCCATTTCATCATTAACATCTTTTCCGCTTAATGCAACGTCTTCAAGCACCTGCTGGAAAGATGTACTTACCTGCGGATAAACAGGTGTTTTCGGTCTTGGATGACCATAATCTCTTAACTGTTCGTATAATGCCTTGTAGTTTTCGTCTTCTTCAAATGTCGTTATCTGGTCATAAGCTGCATATGTTGAAGGCATACTCTTTGTATTTTCATAAAGAAGAATACCGCTTTCAACTCCGCTCATCCATTTTACAAGTTCAGTCGCTGCATCAATATCTTTTGCTTTTGTTGTTGCTGCATAAGCCCATGAACCTGTAGGAGTGTATCGCTCGCCGTCCCAGTCATCACTTACAATGTAAGGTGCAACACCTAAATCAATGTCGCTGTAACTCTGATAAATAGTGTTTACTTCCCACGCACCATCAAACTTGAATGCAGCACGTCCGCTTTCAAAAAGTTTGTCAACAGGTGCCTCAGACATATATTTATTTTCAACAAGTCCTCTGAAATATTCAAACACTTCTGCATTTTTATCAGAATTAAAATATCCGTCAGCTGTTAAACCATCTTCACTTATCAAATCTCCGCCATTTGACCATATAAATGGTGCAAAATAATAAATGCTTGACTCGCCTACAGGGAATGTCATATCAAGAGGATATCCATTTATACTGTCTGTTACAGGTTTGATTTTTTCAAGAATATCAAGAAATTCTGAAAATGTCCACGGGTGGTCTTTGTCCGGGACTTCAATACCTGCCTCTTTAAGTATTGCCTTGTTGTAATAAAGACCTACGCTTGACTCCATTGCACCAAGTGCATAAAGTTTTCCGTCAACCGTTCCCTGATCAAGAATTGAATCAAGATATGCAGATTTTTCATCATCTGTAAGTTCTGCAAGAGGCTGAATTATTCCATTTGCCGCATATGCTGAAACGTTCGGACCATCAACCGTTATAACATCAGGTAAATCGCCTGACATAACAGATGCGTTAATTTTATCTGAATAACCTCCGCCGCTGTCATTTCTTGGAATAAATTCAATATCAGCAAAATATTTTCCATTATATTTTTCGTTGAAACTATCTACTGATTTTTTGTACGCTTCACCTTCAGGTGTATCTTCAATTGTATGTACCCACATACTGATGTATTCTTCTCCTTCATCATAGCCTTTCACATCACCAGGTTTAATTTCCTTACTGCACCCTGTTAATGAAACTGAACTTGCTATTACTGAAAGAGCCATTAAAAATACAGGTAGCTTTTTCATAGCTTTTTTCCTCCGTTTCTTTTAAGTAACCAGTTACTTTACTGATTACATAATATCATATATAGTTCAATCTGTCAAGACTTTTTTAGCTTTTTGTAATAAATTATAAAAACAGGCAATTCGTTTTGTTTATTTTCACAAAACTAGTTACTTAACCAATAACTCTATTGATTTTTAAGATGAAAAGTGATATAATTAACACAATACAGCATTATAAACAGGAGGCATAAAAATGGCAAAAAAAAATGTAACATTCGCAGACATAGCCCAGTATACAGGCTTTTCAAAAACAACAATCTCTCGATATTTTAACAATCCTGATTCCATCACTGTAGAAAATCAGGAAAAAATTGCAAATGCACTTGAGGTTCTCAATTACAAAGAAAATAAACTTGCAAGAGTTATGGCAAATGGCAGAACCGAAATGATTGGAGTTATAATTCCTAATTTATATATGCATTACTATTCAGATATGTTGGATCACATTATTTCTACTTATGAGAAATACGGTTATAAATTTATTGTATTTGCAGGAAATGAAGATGCAGATATTGAAAGAAAATATATAAGCGAACTGCTTGCATATAAAACAGAGGGGCTTATAGTTTTAAGTCACACTCTTTCTTCAAAAGAATTATCAGAATATAATATTCCGATTGTAACAATTGAACGTGAAGATAAATATGTGTGTAGTGTAAATACAGATAACTATATGGGTGGACTTCAGGCTGCAAATATACTTGCAAAAAGTGACTGCGATTTGCTTATTCATGCTAATGCTGATTTTCCTGAATATGTACCTGCATATGGAAGAATCAAAGGCTTTCAGGATTTTTGCGAATCAAACAAATTTGATTACAAAATTATGATACGGGATTTTGGCGGAAAATTTGAAGAAAATCTTAAAAAAATCAATGATTTTTTCAATGAACTTGAAGAAAATTATGCAGATAAAAAAATAGGCATTTTTATGCCTAATGATACTCATGCAAATATGCTACTTAATAATATAGTAAAAAAATATGGCGTACTTCCAGATAAATATAAAATAGTTGGATTTGATAACTCACTTGTTTCAAGAGAAGCAATAATACCTATAACAACAATCGGTCAGCAGGTTGATAAAATTGCAGAAGAAACTGTAAAACTTCTTGCCATGCAAATTGATGAACGCAAAAAAAGACGCCCTCATTTACTTGAAAGCCCAATTCACAAAGTACTTACCCCTGTTCTTGTCAGAAGAGAAACTACAAAATAAAAGATAAAAATCCCCCGAACGCACAAAACATTCGGGGGATAAAGTTTTATATAAAATTACTTATTAAATTCAGAAATATCTCCAGTAAAGCCCGTTAAAGTTGCAGCATAATATTTGAGTATTAAAACTGCGTCTTTTGAATCAACGTTTCCATCTTCGTTGACATCTCCGGCTGAAATATCATTTGTTGTATTACCATTTACAAGAATTTCCGCATAAGATTTCAAAACAATAACTGCATCTTTTGAATCTATATTTTTATCACCATTTAAATCGCCGAGAGATTTGGCTGAAGTTGTTGTTGTATCTGTTTTAGTAGTTGTTGTAGTATTACTTGCAACATTAACTACACCATTTACTATTTTCACACTTACATCTTTTGTATCTGAATCGCAGAATGTATCAATGCTTCCATCAATCTCAAATGCGCCGCCTTGTGTCGCATCATCAGGTAATTTAAACTGAAGTATAAACATTACTCCATCACCTGCTACATTTTCACTACTTGCAAATGTTATGGCTACTGAATTATTCCCTACATGTTTTACAAGAATTCCAACAATACCATTTTTTATTTCAACAAAAGAAAGTTTTGAATCATAATTAAAAACAATTCCACCTCCTGCAAAACCTTCATTTCCTGAAATTTTTACAGGAATATCTACTGTATTATTTTCAAAGTTAAAAACTGATTCCATAGTTATTGATGTTTTTGCTGAATCATCTGAGATATTATTTGAACCATCTGATATAAGTCTTTCAGCATATTTTTTAAGAATTATAACTGCATCTTTTGTATCATAACGGTTATCACCATTTACGTCTGCTCTAAAAGCCTCCTCTTGTTTAAGAACACCAACGGCACCTGCAAGCGTTTCTGCATATGCTTTTAGAACAATAACAGAATCTTTTGAATCAATTCTTCCATCAGCGTTCACATCACCAAGACTTTTATCTTCGGTTGCTGTCTCTCTTTTTTCTGTTGTTTCTTCCCACGATCTGCCTTCATCTGTTGCAACCCATGTAGTAACTTCGTCTGCCGCATTAACTTTCAGAGTACCCTCCGTAAAACCGACTTCTGCACCACTTATAGGCAAACTTGCACAAAGCATAGTCGCACCAACTGCCGCCGAAATTATTTTTTTGAGTTTCATAATTCAACTCTCCTTATAAGATATTATTTTAATGTAATTTTAAATTACACATTAAATTATACCTCAAAAAAAAAAAAAAAACGGTGACTTGTGTGTTAATTTATTGTAAATTATAAAAATAATATAAGACGAATTGCCATTATTTTTACTTGACATTCATCAAATTATGATTTATAATATTGCCAAAAAATTTCTCTATTTTATCTTTTAACGACAACTTTCATTTCCTGTGCAATTTTTTTACGTTTACAAAAAATTCCTCTGAAAAGTCTGTAAAACCAACCAATAGGCAGAAGCCATTTATGTTTGTAGAAAAATGGGAAATATGCCTTATAAAATTCAAGATCGGGAAAAATTCTTTTCAAAATATATCTAAACTTTGAAGTACTTCCACTTTTTTCAGAAAAATCTTTCATTTTGTTAATGGTGTGATTTTTTGTTGTTCCATATGTACCTGACATAAGATAATATTCAAGTTCACTTTTTTCTTCAGAAGATAATTCGGGAAGTTTTGATGAGGCAAATACTTTCATACTAAGTTCCCTTGATTTTTTTTCATAATCAGAAATACCAAGTTTGGTTAATTCAGAATTTATATAATCCCAGTTAAGTTTATCGCCTTTTTCCCTTAGATATACAAAGCAATCAAGCAATGAACGAAGTCCGGTTCCTCCTATACTATAATGTTTATACTCGTGAACAATCATAAAAATATAAAAATCTTCGTCTGTAAAGTGATAACCATATTTTTTATTTTCATCTTTTACAAGTTTTCTTTTTATATCTGAATAATAATCAGCTATGTTCGCATCATGAATCTCTTCAAAAAGATACCTATGCATTTCAAAATTATAGACAGGCGGTTTCTGATAATCATCATGATGACCTACACCTATTCCTTTAGGAGTATATCCTCTGCTTTTCATATATTCACAAAGCTGTTTGCAAAAATTGCTGTCATAAAGTATGTCATTATCAGACATCTGACGCATACCGGATTTTGGATACAAATTCTTTAAAATAACGCCTTTCAGCGGCATATACCATATTCCGCTTTTTTCCATAAAATCAAGTATCTGTTCTCTTTCAACATCAAGAAGAAGATTTTTTCTAATCGCCTTTGCACTTGCTTCTTTCCATACTTTTGGAAGCTGTACTCCAGCTTTTTCAAGTGCATCAGCAGTTATAACAGTAAGACTGTGAAACTTACATATATTATATAATTTCTCCAGATCCATCTTCTGAACTTTTTCTGCTGACGGAACTTCTTTATTTATTGAACAAGCAGTCAGATATAGCATATCATAAACTGAATTTTTATTTTCTGTTTCAACCATACTTTTTCTCCATTTCTATTCCTTTGCTTGAAAAGTGGATTATTTTATCACAAATATCAAGAGCTGCGGGTCTGTGCGTTACAATCAAAACAGTTTTATCAGTCATATTTTTAAGATTTGCAAGAACCTTTTTTTCTGTTTTTTCATCTAATGCACTTGTTGACTCATCAAATAATAATATAGGATTATCAGAAAAAATTGCCCTTGCAATAGCGATTCTCTGCATTTGACCCTCTGATAAACCCGCTCCTCGTTCACCAAGAAACGTATCAATTCCTTTTTCAAGATTTCCAATAAATTCATCGGCACATGAAATTTTTAATGCACGTTCTATTAATTTGTCAGAGTGCGATTCCGTTTTATCTGAAAATGTAATTATATCTCTTATTGTTCCGCTCATAAGTTGATTTCCCTGCGGAACATAGGCAAAAAGTCTGCTCCATTCTGATGTGAGGCTTATTTTATCATTTTTCGTTATTATATATCTTTCACCGCTGTCAAGTGGATAAAGACACATAAGCAATTTTAAAAGTGTTGATTTGCCACATCCAGAATGTCCTGTAAATGCAACATATTCACCTTTTTTTATTTTCAAGCTTATATTTTTCATTACAACAGGCATATTATGCTTTGAATTTTTTTCATTGCTGCATACAGGAGGTGTATATGTAAATCCTATATTTTCAAATTTTATACCCTTAAAATCATTTTCATAAAAACTATGAATTTTATCATTTTCAATTGTTCCACTTTTGCAATAGTCTTCAAAACTTTCTGCATCCATAAGTCTTTCAGCACTTGCTGTCATTGCATAAAATTTTGGAAGATAGCCTGTTATATTTGCAAATGGTGACTGTATTTGGGAAATAAGCTGAAGAACTGCTGTTAATGTACCGTATGATATAGTCCCCGTCATTATGCCATATCCGCAGTATCCCACACCTAAAATATACATACCATTTATTGCAGCACCAAATCCAATATTACAAATATTTGAAAAATGATTTCGCTTCATTCTTGCGTTTTTATGTTCCTGCATTTTTTCTTCAGCTTCTTTTTCAACTTGTTTTTCTGCTGAAAATGTACGAACTATTACAAGTCCACCAAGTCTTTCCTGCAAAAAAGTCCTTAAATTGCCGTCTTTTTCCTGTATTTTTTTATGAAGTCTTTTCAGTTTTTTTCTGAATGCATAAGTGAAAAAGATTAAAACTACTCCGCATGGAAAAAGCACAAATGCAAATTTAGGTTCAAGCATAAGAATCATAAATAATGCACCAACAAGTTTGACTATCATTCCCACTGCACCCGGAAAAATTTCAACAATTGCATTTGCAGCAACAACTGTATCATTTGTGAGTCTGTTTATCCATTCGCCTGAATGAATTGATGTAACAGATGCATAATCCTTTTTCATAAGACACGAAAAAAGACGCTCTTTCATTATATTTTCAAATGTACTGCGCGAGTATTCTTCAAGAAATCTCAAAACTGCTCTCAACGCAAGATTTAACAAAACAAGCAGAATAATTTCCACCATATATAATTTAAAATCAAACATTGACTTTGCAACTGCACTATCAATTATATTTCTAAGTAAAACCGCATATATTACGGAATTTATACCAAGTACTATTTGAATAATAATCAAAAATGCTACATATATTTTTTTTATTCCTGTTATTTTCCAAAGCCATTTTAAAGCAGATTGTTTTTTCATTTCAACCTCCGTTTAATAAAATGCTTTGTTCTAAGAATAAAAGCACGTATCCAGAAAAAATCACACCATAAATGGACATAGATTTTATATTTTTTGTCGTTTACAGATATTTCCTTGCCATCACGAATTATTCCCGTAAGAACGCCTATTATGTGTCTGTCCTGTATTCCATACTCACGTCCCCATCTGTTATCACCACATATAACATAATCATTTTTTCTGACTTTCAAAATTCTATGGAGTACATATTGACCGCTATCTCGTTTATACAGTGGAACATCATATTTTTTCAGTCGTCCATTTACCTTTTCTATTATAAGTAAATCTTTTCCCTGACGAATCAGCGGCATCATACTATCTCCAACATTGGTATAAATCAATTTTCCTGTTTTATTGATCTCTTCTTCAAATGTTGATTTATGCATCTATTGCTCCAATACTTTTCAATTTTTTTACAACATTTGCAATATCAGCAGCCATTATATTTTTGTCACCATCATATTTTTCAAGCATTTTCTGAAGTATTTTTTCTTCTGTTGTATCTTCTTTTAAACAATCAACAATAAATGCTGCTGTCGGGTTACTTTTTACAATCCCTGCAAAATTATTTGCACCTGTATCTATTAAAATCTGTTCGTCACCTGTTTTGTGTGTAATAAATCCTTCTTTAAGTTTCATAATTAATTATCCTTTCATTCCATTATATGCGATTTTTGCTGCTTCAATATCCATATTGCAGCCAAGTTTATAAAGATTAACATTTTCTGAAAATTTATCTATTAATTTCAAAAGCTTTGACATTTTTTCTGCTCCGCAAGGTCTGTGAACCTGCTGTATAAGCATAGGATAAGCTTCTGATTTCGTTATTTTTTCAATATGATTTTTTTCGGAACGTTCCAAAATACATACCGCTTTCAGCGGAACGCTTGTATTTTTACTCAAGTGGTGTTTTCCGTCCCATGGAGTGCCGTATACTGTACAATCATTTTCATTTATTTTTATAAGCGGTTTGTCATCGTTGACCATAAAGGCACGTTCTCCGAAATACTCTCTCCAAAGTTTTGTATGAGTAGATTTTCCTGTTCCACTTTTAGCTGTGAAAAGATAACCTATGCCATCAACCGCCACAACAGAACCATGAAACAAAATTATATTATTTTCAAGCAATTTTTCAGCAATTTTTCGATAAACTGCAAGTGTTTCAAGATAACTGTCTGAAAAATTTCTGACAGCTTTCCCTTCTTTTTTATCCTCTGATGCAGATTTTTTGCGTTCATAATCAATATCTGCCTGATTAATTTTAATTGAAAAATCGGGATTTTCTTTGCTTACATAATCTTTGCAATATTTATGTACTTC
>JALEJO010000059.1 GCA_022769365.1 Oscillospiraceae bacterium
ATCTTTACTAAAAAATTGTATCAAATATCATTATATAATAAAATGAAAAATTTGTCAAGTAAATATGCATCATAAAAAATAATAAATCAAAATTTATTTATAAAACATGTGTAAATTTGTCTTTATAAAACAAAAACCGCACCTAAAAAGATGCGGTTTAAATTTTAACTTTACATTAGTCTTTGTTTTCACTGTCTGTATTTGCGTCAGCATTTGCCTTTTCTTCTTCAGATTTCTTTTTAAGTTCTTCAAGACGCTGAGCAAAAACATCATCTGAATAGAATGGTTCATGAGTAAAAGCAATCTGTCTTCCGACAGGTGCTTCGATAGGCATAAGACCTATAGGAGCTGTTGAATAAGGCTGAGCAATCTTACCAAGCTGATCAAAGATAACTTTTCTTGCTTCATCTGAAACAGGTTCAAGATCAAGAACAAGGAAGAAACTCTTCATATTGTGGTCATCCTTGTTAACCATACCGAGTATGTAAGCACCGTGGATACTCTGTGTAACATCAAGAAATGCCTTATACTTATCAATAAGTTCCTGAGGATATTCTTTAAGATCAACAACATCCATATTTACTTTCTTTGTAGCCGGCTGTTTGCCTTCTTTGCCTATTTCAGGGAGATTTATTCCCATTGCCTTAGCAAAAATAGGAGTTGGAACCATAAGGTTCATACCCTTAGGGTCAACAACGATTCCTCTCGCTTCAGGATTCTTATTAAGAAGAAGAGCACAATAATTTTCAAATGTAACAACAACAGGCTGTGTGTTCGGGTCATTATTCCACTTAAGAACTTCGAGCCATTCTGTGAATGCAGGGAAAAAGTGTGTACCTTTCTGATCTTTTACAAGAATGAATTTAGCTTTTGTTTCATATTTTGAACCATCACTTAAATCAACATCTTCAGGTATATCTTCCATTATGACAGGTGCAATGAATTTAGCTTTTTTAAGAGCTTCAAACATTTTTTCTTCATTTAAAGGAGTTCTGTTTTCCTTCCATTCCTGAACAGCCATTTTAAGTTCAGGGTTTTTTATAGTAGGCTTTTTAAGCTGTGCCAATAATTTCACCTCATTTTTAAAATATTATATTCATTATAACATATCTGAAAGTAAAAATCAATAGTTAAATTAAAAAAACACAGAAAAAAACAGGGGAAACCGACAAACATCAATTTCTCCTGATTATTTCAACACTATACGGGCATAATAAAATAAATTATGCACGGTCAACCTTACCTGAACGCAGGCATCTTGTGCAAACGTAAATATGACAAGGACTACCCTTAACAATAGCCTTTACACGCTGTACATTTGGTTTCCATGTTCTGTTTGAACGCTTGTGTGAGTGTGAAACCTTGATACCGAAAGTTACACCCTTTCCGCAGATATCACATTTAGCCATTCTGTGCACCTCCTTGAGTATATTCAAAATGTACTATATCTATTTACCAAATATCGTACTTATCTTTTGAACTTTAACAAACTAACATTTAATATTATATCAGATTTCAAAGTAAATTGCAAGTGTTTTTTTCTCAAAAAACCAATTTTATTTATTTTGTTATTTTTATTTGCTTATAACTATATTTTTTTGTTGAATTATATCAAATTCAAATGCTGTTAAGTGAAAAATTAGAAAAATTTACCCCTAAACTATTGAATTTACTTGTCTTTTATAGTATAATTAAGTCTGATTACTATTATATAAAAGCTGCTGTAAAATCAGTGGCAACATTAAAGAAAGGTAAAAAATATTATGAATGTTGCAGTATTTATAAAGTATTTTGCAAGAATACTTACTGTTTTTCTTATTCTTCCTCTTCACGAATGTGCCCATGCATGGGTTGCAAAAAAAATGGGAGATGATACAGCTTCTCTTTCAGGAAGAATAACCGTAAATCCCCTTGCACACATTGACATAATAGGTTGTATACTTATTGTACTTACGGGATTCGGTTGGGCAAAACCTGTTCCTATCAATCCATCAAGAATGAAAGACAGTCGTCTTGGAATAACTTTAACAGCACTTGCAGGACCTGTTTCAAATCTTCTTGCAGCATTTGTTATGATGGTTGTATTGCAGATTTTATATGGTCTTGGTGTTTTTGAATTAAGCACTAGTATGTCTTATCTTCTCCTTTTGCTTAAATTTTTCGTTCAGGTAAATATAGGACTTGCAGTTTTCAATCTCATTCCTATTCCACCTCTTGACGGTGATAAAGTTTTAAGCTATTTTACGCCATGGAAATATAAAATGTGGATGCAGCAGCATCAGCAGATAATTTCTATAGTATTTCTTATAATACTTGTAACAGGAATTTTATCAACGCCGCTTGGCTGGATAGACAGTAAAATATATACATTTTTCTACAAAATAACAAAATGGATTCCAATTGTTTTAGGTGCAAAATAAATGGAAAAACTTTCATTTCATCTTGAAGTTTTTGACGGACCTCTTGACCTTCTTCTGCATCTTATAACAAAGCACAAACTCAATATTTATGATATTGAAATATCAAAATTACTTGAACAATATCTTGAATATATCGATATGTACAGTAAAACAGATATGGAACTTGCAGGAGAATTTCTTGAAATGGCTGCAAGACTTATCTATATAAAAACTGTTTCACTTCTTCCAAAAACGGAGGAAGCAAAAAAGGAAAAGGAAGCACTTCAAGGTGACCTTATTGAATATTCTATATGTAAACAGATGGCTGCAAAGCTTTTAGAAAAATATGTTGGTGATGATATCTTTGTAAGACAGCCGACACAAATAAAAGTTACACAGACATATTCACGTTTTCACGATAAAATTGAACTGGTTTATGCTTATCTTGCAGTAAATAAGCGTCCTCAGGAAGAAAAAATGCGTATTCTTGCGGAACAAAAAGTTAAAAATGTTGTTTCGGAAAAACCTGTTTCTGTTTTTTCAAAGGTATACAGTCTTATGAAAAATCTTTATAGTTCAAAAACAGTATTTATAAATGACCTTTATAAAGATTTAAAAGACAAAAGTTCAAGAATAGCAATGTTTCTTGCTATTCTCGAACTTACAAAAAAAGGCAGAATTTTAATAAGTGAAAACGGAACAGAACTTTACTTAAAGCGTGAACGCAAAAAAAGGAGTGTTAAAAATGGCTGATAACAGCGTTATTTCAGCGGTTGAGGCTGTTTTGTTTGCTTGCGGAGAACCTGTTGAAATAAGCCGCCTTGCATATGCTGCTGAAACGGAAGAATTTGAAATTCCAAATATAATTGATGCACTTAATAAACGGTATAGTGATTCAAAAAGTGCATTAAATGTTCTGAAACTTGGAAATTCCTATCAGATTGCAACAAGAAAAGATTTTTCAAGAAATGTGAAACTTGCACTTGAAGCAAAAAAAAATACTCCGCTCTCAAATGCGGCAATGGAAGTTTTGACAATTATTGCCTATAATCAGCCTGTTTCAAAAAGTTTTATATCCCATGTTCGAGGAATTGAAAGCGGAAGTGTTGTAAATTCTCTTGTTGAAAGAGAACTTCTTGAAGAGGCAGGCAGACTTGATGTTCCGGGAAAGCCTATAGCATACAAAACAACAGATGTATTTCTAAGGTGTTTCGGACTTGAAAGCATTGATGACCTTGACCCTATACCGAATATGGTTCAAAATGGCGAAAATTCCGATGAAAACACAGAAGAAAACTGAATGATTTTTTGAAAGGACGGTTAAATGAAGATTTTTCTTATCATAATTGCATTTCTGCTTTTTTTAACCGTTATTCCTTTCAGACTGCATTGTTTTTTTTCAGACAGCGGAAACAGAATTATAGTATCATTTTTGGGAATAAGATTTTATAATTCAAAAAGAAATGCAAACAAAGGTTCTGAAGATAATGAAGATGATTCAGATGATGAAGATGACAAAAAAAATTCTGATTCAATAAAAAAAGAAAAACAAGCAGAAAAAGAAAAGAAAAATACTGATAAATCAGACAAAAACAAGCATAAAAAGAAAAAGACGGAAGATAATAACAATAAAACATCTGATGATGAAGATGATGGCATTCTTTCAAAGTTTTCTGATATGCTGCTTGAAGAACCTGAAATATTAAAATATTCTCTGGTAAAATTTTTTAAAGCGATAGGAAAACTTTTAAAAGGTATTCCTTTAAAGAAAATTTATGTAAATATCGGTGCGGGCGGTGAAGATGCATATGAAGCCGCTATGAACTATGTATTTTTCAACCGGCTTGTATGGTGCAGTCTTGGATTTGTTTCATCTCTGACAAGTGTCAGCAAAAAGAAAATAAAAATCTATCCGATATTTCAGGAAGATATTACTTTATATAAAGTCAGCTTTACAGCAGATTTGAAAATATGCAATATTATAGCTGTTCTCATTTTTGCAGCAATTGAATATATTAAGATTTTAAATTGGATAAAAACAGGCAAAAAGCCTGATGATGTAAAAAATATAAATATAAATGAAAAGGAGTTTGCTATGAGTGAAAATAATAACAAAGTAAGCGATATTATGGGCGTTACTATGGAAAAAATAAGAGAAATGGTTGACGTTAACACAATTATCGGAAGCCCTGTACAAGCAGGCGAAAATATTACTATTATACCTGTTTCAAAAGTTTCATACGGTTTTGGTTCAGGCGGTTCTGACCTTCCTGTTAAAAACACAACAAAAGAACTTTTTGGCGGCGGTGCAGGTGCAGGCGTTTCAATTAAACCTATCGGTTTTATTGTTGTAAATAATGATGATGTTAAATTTATTCAGGTTGCTGAAGAATATAAAACATCAAATTCTGTTATTGATATGATACCAGGAATTGTTGATTCATTCTCAGGAATATTCTCAAAGGATAAATCTGAACAGAGTTCAAAGAAAAACAAAAAATCAAAAAAAGAAAAGAAAAGTCAGGTAACTGAAGAAACTATTGTTGAAGAATAGTCTATAGTAATTCTTACAGGCATACACTTTATATAATTATACTTTAAATTATATGGAGTGATATTTATGTGTTTTTTGAAAAAAATTTTTCCGTTTTTATTTTTTGGTGTAATACTTCTGAATACAGAAAATGTTCCTGCATTTGCTGAAAATCTGCCTGAAACAACAGCAAAAGGCTGTGTTTTAACAGATGCAGCAACAGGACAAATTATTTATGGAAAAAATGAAAATGAAAAACTTCCTATGGCAAGCACAACAAAAATTATGACTGTTTTGCTCTGCCTTGAAAGCGGAGAACTTGATAAAGAGTTTGTGGTTGACAGCGAAGCAATTAAAACAGAAGGGTCTTCTATGGGACTTCAGGAGGGCGATATTGTAACGAAACGCTCTCTTTGTTACGGAATGCTTTTGCCATCGGGAAATGACGCTGCAAACGCTGCTGCGGTTGCCTGCGGTGGAAGTATTGAAAATTTTGCTTTGATGATGAATAAAAAAGCTGCTGAACTCGGACTTGAAAAAACTTTTTTTGTCACGCCGTCAGGTCTTGAAGGAATAGGACATGGTTCATCAGCTTATGATATGGCAGTACTCGCATCTGCTGCACTTAAAAACAAAGACTTTGCCGAAATGTGCAGTTGTGAGAAAAAAACGCTGAAATTCGGCAATCCGCCATACGAAAGAACTTTATATAACACAAATAAACTTCTTACTATGTATGACGGAGTAAATGGTGTTAAAACAGGCTTTACAGATGAGGCAGGAAGATGCCTTGTTTCGTCCTGTGAAAAAAATGGTGTGACACTTATATGTGTTACTTTAAACGACAAAAATGACTGGAATGAACATATGGCTTTATATGACTATGGATTTTCAGCCGTTCAAAAAGATAAATTAACAGCTGAAAAAGTTACTGTCTGTGATGCTGAAAGCGGAAAAAACTTTGATATTTCACCTGAAAACAGTATCACTTATGGCAAACTTGAAAACAGCAATGCAAAAACAGATACAATTTATGAAACAAGACCTTTTATTTATAAATCTGATGAAAACAATTCAAACGGAAAAGTAAATTTCTTTTTTAATGGCAAAAAAATTGGTGAGTCGGAACTTGTTTCAAAATAAAAGGATTTTTAAAACGGAGGAAATATGGCAGATATAAGAATACAAAAATTACTTGCTGATGCAGGTGTCTGTTCAAGAAGAAAAGCGGAAGAACTTATTTCACAAGGACGTGTTACCTGTAACGGAAATGTTGTCGGTATCGGCGATAAAGCTTCTGTTAAAGACAGACTTGAGGTCGACGGCAAAATGGTTCGTCAGGTAAGAAACAGAAAATTTGTTTACATAATGCTTAATAAACCAAGAGGATACGTTACAACAACATCAGATGAACTTGAAAGAAAATGTGTTATGGATTTGCTTGACGGTGTTGAAGAAAGGGTTTTCCCTGTTGGAAGACTTGACAGAAACTCAGAAGGACTTTTACTTCTCACAAATGACGGCAATTTTGCAAACAGCATAACTCACCCAAGCAAGCACATTTCAAAGACTTATCGTGTTACAACTCACCCAAGAGCTACCGGACAACAGCTTATTGAAATGAGTAAACCTATTGTAATTGACGGTCGTCAGACTGAACCGGCATCTGTTGTTGTTAAAACTCAGGAAGAAAACAGAACAGTTATGCTTGTAACAATTCACGAAGGAAGAAACAGACAGATAAGAAGACTTTGCGAAAATGCAGGTCTTGAAGTTGCAAGACTCAGAAGAATAAGCATAGGTCCTCTTAAACTCGGTATGCTTAAACCCGGTGCATACAGAGAACTTACTGCCGAAGAATTAAGAGCAATAAGAACTGCAATAGGCGGAAAACAGTAATTAAAATAAAGGTTTAGAATGTCAGCAAAGCCGATGTTCTAAACCTATCCACTGTTTTCTAAAGGCAGTTGTAACTTAATTATGGTTATTTTTGTGCCTAAATTCTTAACATTATAAAAAAATTAATCTGGACACTTGAAAAACAGAAAAAAAAGTTGTATAATATAGATATGTATATTAGTTTTGTAGGAAGGATTAAATCGTTATGCAAATCGAAAAAAATTTGAATAGTCAGGCAAGAAAACGTCTTGAACTCTTGTTTGACGACAGTGAATATACTGAAATTGGTTCTTATGTAAAAGAAAAGGATAATTTAACAGGTGTTATTACTGCTTTTGGTGAAGTTTATGGCACTCCTGTTTATGCTTTTTCTCAGGATAAGACTGTTGAAAACGGTGCTGTTGGTACAGCACAAGCTGAAAAAATTAAAAATATTTTTGAACTTGCCGCTAAAACAGGTGTTCCGGTTGTAGGAATACATGATTCTAACGGTGCATTTATTGACGGAAGTGCCAAGTCACTCTCTGCATATGGTGAAATGCTTAATGTTTCATCTCAGATTTCAGGCGTTGTTCCTCAGATTTCTGTTATTGCAGGTTCATGTGTCGGCTGTGCGGCTCTTCTTGCAGCTTCATCTGATTTTATCATTATGTCTGAAAACGGCGAAATTGGTATGAATACTCTTTGTGAAAAAAGCGACAAAACAAAGCTTGTAAGTGCTGTTTGCAAGAGTGATGAAGATGCTATAAATAAAACAAGAGATCTAATAAGCCTTTTACCTATGAACAACCTTGAAGGCCCTCACGTTCAGGTATTTAGTGAACCTGCCGCTGAATATATAGGCGACTTTGCAGGTATTGCTTCGGCCGTTTGTGATGCAAACAGTGTTGTTGAACTTTCTGAAAACACAGGTAAGGCTTCATATACTGCACTTGCAACAATAAGCGGACAGACTGTCGGCATTGTTGCAACAAATAAAACAAACGATAAACTCACAAGCGAAGATACTTCAAAAATTGCTCGTTTTGTAAGAACTTGTGATGCTTTCGCTCTCCCTGTTATTACTTTCGTTGATACAGAAGGTTTCGACAAGGAAGGAATTGACGGAGTAAAGGCTTTAACTCAGCTTTCTGCTTCATACAGCGAAGCTACAACAGCCAAGATTTCAATTATCACAGGCAAATGCATTGGTTCTTCATTCATTGCACTCGCAGGCAAGAATGTAAGTGCTGACTTTACTTTTGCTTTTGAAAATGCTTCAATTGCACCTATGGAACCTCTTGCTGCTGTTGAATTCTTATGGCACGACAAACTTGCCGGTGCTGCTGACATCACAGCCAAGAGAAATGAACTTGCAGATGAATACTTATCAACTCTTGCAAGTGCTGAAAGTGCTGCAAATGACGGTGCTGTTGACGATATAATCGCACCTGCTGACACAAGAAGCACTATTGTTTCTGCTCTCCAGATGCTCGAAGGCAAGAGAGTTCAGAAGCTCCCTAAGAAGCACAATAACATTCCTTTCTGATTTTAAATCAGATTTTAATACAATAAAAATATTTTGAATGGTGGTATATAATCATGAGAAGATTTAATGTAACTGTAAATGGTAATGCATACGATGTTGCTGTTGAAGAAATAACAGACGGTTCAGCTCCTGCACCTGTTGCAGCAGCTCCTAAAAAAGCAGCACCTGCTCCAAAGGCAGCTCCAGCCGCTCCTAAAGCAGCAGCCGGTGCAGGCGAAAAGGTTTCAGCTCCTATGCCTGGTACTATCCTTGATATAAAAGTTTCAAACGGCGATGCTGTTAAAAAAGGACAAGTTATCATGGTCCTTGAAGCTATGAAGATGGAAAACGATATTGTTGCTCCTTGCGACGGCAGTGTTACAAGCATTCTTGTAAACAAGGGTGATTCTGTTAACTCATCAGATACACTTGCAACAATCGGCTAATTGAAGCCCTAAAGAATCTGTTCGGTACGATTCGGACAGGCTCTGAAAAATTTCTAATCTTACAGGAAAGGATATTCACTTGCAATCAAGTGAAGGTTATGAAAAATGGCAAAAGTAAAAATTCAGGAAGTCGTTTTACGTGATGCTCATCAGTCACTCCTTGCTACACGTATGCCGATTGAAGATATGCTTCCGATTTTAGATAAAATGGATAAAATCGGTTATGATACAATTGAATGCTGGGGCGGTGCAACATTTGATGCATGTCTCAGATTTTTGAATGAAGACCCTTGGGAAAGACTTCGTACATTAAGAAAAAATCTTCCTAACACAAAGCTTTCAATGCTTTTCCGTGGTCAGAATATGCTTGGTTACCGTCATTATGCTGATGACGTACTTGAATATTTTGTTCAGAAAATCGGTGCAAACGGTATGGACGTTATCCGTATTTTCGATGCACTCAACGATATAAGAAACCTTGAAACTGCTATCAAGGCAGCTAACAAGGAAGGTATGCACGCTCAGGTTGCTATGTCTTACACAACAGGTCCTATATTTACAGATCAGTATTATGTTGACTATGCAAAGAGAATTGAAGCAGCAGGTGCAAAGTCTATCTGTATTAAAGATATGGCTGCACTTCTTACTCCATACAGAACAGAATCACTTGTAAAGGCTGTTAAGTCAGCTGTAAGCATTCCTGTTCACCTCCACACACACTACACATCAGGTCTTGCTTCAATGTGTATTTTAAAGGCTGTTGAAGCAGGTATTGACGGTGTTGATACAGCTATGTCACCTCTTGCAAACGGTACTTCACACGCACCAACAGAATCAATCGTTGCTGCACTTCAGGGTACACCTTACGATACAGGTCTTGACCTTAAGGCTTTATCTGAAATTCGTGAATACTTTATGACTTTAAGAGAAAAATATATCAAGAGCGGACTTATTGACCCTAAGATGCTTGCAGTTGATGCAAACGCACTTATTTATCAGGTTCCTGGCGGTATGCTTTCAAACCTTCTTTCACAGCTTAAACAGGCAGGTAAGGAAGAACTCCTTGATGAAGTTCTTGCTGAAGTTCCAAGAGTTCGTGAAGATGCAGGTTCACTTCCGCTTGTTACTCCAACATCACAGATTGTTGGTACTCAGGCTGTTCTTAACGTTCTTTCAGGCGAAAGATACAAGATGGTTACAAAGGAATTCAAGGGCGTTGTTCGTGGTGAATATGGTAAAACTCCGCTTCCTATTGACCCTGCATTCCGTAAGCAGATAATAGGTGATGCTGAACCTATCGACTGCCGTCCGGCTGACCTTCTTGAACCTGAACTCGACAAACTCCGCAAAGAAGCTGAAGCAACAGGATTCATTGAACAGGAAGAAGACGTTCTCAGCTATGCACAGTTTGGACAGGTTGCAGTTAAATTCTTTGAAAACCGCCGCAACAAGAAATATGGTCTTGACGGTGTTCATGGTGACGCTGCAAAGGGAATCCACCCTGTAGGTTAATTATTAACTGAAACATATAAAACAACAAAGGGGGATGTTTTAACACCCCCTTTTGTCATATCATTGCATTTTATTTTTTTAAGTTCAAGATAGGTATCACTTAATATGTTTTTGTATTTCAGTTATGATATCTGTTTTTTGCAACAACAAAATTTCTTATTTAAAAAAATATAATGATAATCAAATAAATGAAAGGAGAAAAAATATGCCGATTTGTATTCCTTCAGGGCTGCCTGCCTATAAAACACTTGCAAATGAAAATATATTTGTTATGAAAGGTGAAAGAGCAGAACATCAGGATATAAGACCGCTTAAAATCCTTATTTTAAATCTTATGCCTAAAAAAATTGAAACGGAAACCCAGATGATGCGTCTTTTGAGTAACTCACCTCTTCATGTTAATGTTAAACTTCTTCATGTTGAAACTCATATAAGCAAAAATACTTCAATTAATCACCTAAGCAATTTTTATATCACATTCAAGGAAATTGAAAATGAACGATTTGACGGAATGATAATCACAGGAGCTCCTGTTGAGCAGATGGATTTTGACAAGGTTGATTATTGGGACGAACTTTGCAGAATTATGGAATGGTCAAAGACTCACGTCTACTCAACAATACACGTTTGCTGGGGTGCTTTTGCAGGTCTTTATTATCACTTTGGAATTGAAAAAAGACCTCTTGAAAAAAAGCTTTTTGGTGTTTTTAAACATAGGGTTCTTGCTGAAAATTGTCCGCTTTTAAGGGGATTTGATGATGAATTTTATGTTCCTCATTCAAGATATACAGAAGTCTGGAAAGAAGATATTGAATCAAATAAATGTCTTGATGTTGTGACTTATTCTGATGATGCAGGTGTTCACATAATATCAAATAAAAATGGCAGACAGTTTTTCATAACAGGTCACAGCGAATATGACAGAAATACTCTTGCAGAAGAATATTTCAGAGATAAGGAAAAAGGAATTGATATTGATGTTCCGAAAAACTATTTTCCTGATGATGACCCGACAAAAACTCCTGTTTTTCAATGGAGATGCCATGCAAATCTTATGTTTTCAAACTGGCTTAACTACTGCGTATATCAGGAAACACCTTTTGACCTTAACGAACTTGACTTAATGAACTGGGAATGGGAAATATAGTGAAATAAGGCTTGCCTTTTAAGGAGAGGCTTTTATTCAAAAATATCTTTGCATGTAAAATTCTGCAAATATATTGAAAAATTCACAAAACAGTGGTATAATAGTTTTAAGTACTTTTATTTCTGAAAGAGAGAACATTTTAATGAATATAATTTTATTATCAGGCGGAAGCGGCAAAAGACTCTGGCCTTTATCAAATGACATTCGTTCAAAACAGTTTATAAGAATTTTTGAAAATGAAAACGGTGAACGTGAATCAATGGTTCAGCGTGTTTACAGACAGATTAAATCAGTTGATACAGATGCCAAAATTACCATTGCAACAAGTAAAAAACAGGCAAGTGCAATAAAAAATCAGCTTGGCGAAAAGGTTTCAATATGCACTGAACCTGCAAGACGTGATACTTTTCCTGCAATTGCCCTTGCGTCTGCTTTTTTGAAAGATAAAGAAAATATCGGACTTGACGAACCTGTTATCGTTTGCCCTGTTGACCCGTTCGTTGATGATGATTATTTTGAAGCAATAAAAAATCTTTCTTCACTCGTTGAAAAAGGCGATTTTAAGCTTAATCTTATGGGTGTTGAACCTGATGAACCAAGTGAAAAATTCGGCTATATCATTCCTGAAACAAAAGATGCACATTCAAAAGTTGCTGAATTTAAGGAAAAACCTGACACTGAAACAGCTAAAAAATATATTGCTGATGGTGCTTTGTGGAACTGCGGAATTTTCGGCTTTAAACTTGGCTATCTTCTTGATATTGCCCATAAACTCATTGATTTCACAGATTACAGCGACCTTTACAATAAATATGAAACACTTACAAAAATAAGTTTTGATTATGCTGTTGTTGAAAAAGAATCTGCTATTCAGGTAATGCGTTTCAATGGCAGATGGAAAGATGTTGGAAGCTGGAACACTTTCACAGATGAACTCCAAAATAAAATTGTCGGCAACTGCATCACAGATGACAAATGCGATAATACAAGCATTTTAAATGAACTTAATATTCCTATCCTTGTCATGGGTATGAAAGATGCTGTCATCGCTGCAAGTTCAGATGGTATTCTTGTTTCTTCAAGAGAAGAAAGCGACAAAATAAAGCCTTATGTTGACAAAATGGATAATATGGCTATGTTTGAAGAAAAGTCATGGGGTAATTATACTGTTCTTGATATTCAGGACGGCAATATGACTGTTAAAATTACTTTAAGAAAAGGTCAGCAGCTTTCATATCACAGTCACGAACTTCGTGATGAAGTCTGGACCATTGTTTCAGGTACAGGCTACGCCGTTATTGACGGAGTAAAAAAAGAACTTGCACCAGGTGATACACTTATGATTAAATCAGGTATAAAGCACAAAGCTTTTGCCGAAACCGAACTTTGCATAATCGAAAATCAGATAGGTATGAAATTATTTGCCTCTGATAAAATAAAATATGATGAATGATAAATACAAAAAATTATATGAAATTGCATTAAAACAGCGTGATTTTTCCTACTCCCCCTACTCGCATTTCAGCGTTGGGGCTGCACTTCTTTGCACTGATGGAACTATTTATACAGGCTGCAACATTGAAAATTCTTCTTTTTCAATGACAAATTGTGCTGAAAGGACTGCTGTTTTCAAAGCTGTTTCAGAAGGTCACAAAGATTTTGAAGCTATTGCCGTCGCAGGAGGTAAAACAGGTTTGGAAGATGAACTTTGCTACCCTTGTGGAGCGTGTCTGCAAGTCCTGAATGAGTTTTGCAATGGCAGTTTCAAAATTATACTAAAGAATAAAGAAGCCTTCTTAAAAAGCCTTCTGCCGTGTAATTTCACGCTTGATAAATAAAATCAACTCCCGTCCATATTTTTGAACGGGAGTTTTTATTTAATATTCTACTTTGATTCTCTTTTCAGAACTTCCATAAGGTCTTTTGAGGCTTGCTCAGTTGTGTAATCTGTGTATAAAACTTTATTTACACAATCATAGAAACTCTGGATTATATCTGAATTTTCAAAATATGGGCTGACTTTTGTCACAATATCCATATTTTCATCAAGCTTTTTGTATGCATCATATTGAATGCCCTGAAGAAGATTTTCTTCCTTTAAAATTTCATCTGCTTTTTTGCTTACAGGTATTCCCTTTTCAATACCCTGTTTTTCTGCCATTTCCTTGCTGTTTAACAAAAAGTCAAGAAGCATTGCAGACTCTTCAGGATATTCCGTATTGGCACTTATTGCATACATTGTTGCAGGTTTTACATACCACTCTGTCTTTTTAATATCTTCATCATAAAGATAATCGCCTATAACTATGTCGTATCCATTTTCTTTTGCATTGGCAAAAGAATTATCTCCGTCGCTTATCCACATCAAAGCACCTGCATATACACCTGTACTGATGTTATTCTTATCATAGCTGCTTAAATCAGGAACTACCTTATTTTCTACAAGGTCAACACCATATTTAATGACATCTGAAAGATTTTCTTCATCAAACTTTATGTTGTTTGAATCATCATAAATATGCTTGCCTGATTTTGCTTCTTCAAGTGAAACGCACAAGAACCATAAACCTTTATTTGCACAAGACAACGGATAAACACCATCTTTTGACATAACTTCAGCCGCTTTATAAAGGTCTTGTATCGTTTTTGGAATTTCAAGATTATATGAATCAAAAACAGTCTTGTTATAGTATGGAGTCATTGCATTAAGTGCAATAGGTATGGCTTCAAGTTTGCCGTCCTCCATACCATATTCAAGAATATCATCTGAAAATTGCGACAAGTCAACTATATCAGAAAGTTCATTTATATCATAAAATTTCTGTACTGTATCAGAATATTTATTTATCCACGCATAATTTATTTGCATTACATCTGCCTCAGTGGCTGATGCAACTTCTATATCCATTCTTTTTTCGTAACCTGTCCAGTCACTGTATTTTGTTTCAACTTTTATATTCGGGTGAAGATTTTCAAATGTCTGCACAGCATCAAGAGTGTACTGATTTCTTGCATCTGTTCCCCACCATGAAAGAGAAATATTTGAATACTTTTTCTGTTTGCTTATATCTATATCTTCTTTTTTTGTACATCCCGCTGTGATACCTGTAAGCATTGCAGCAAATACAAGAACAGAAGTTCTTACTATACCGAATTTTTTTAGTTTAACCAATTATTTCACACCTTTTCACTGCATTTTATGCTGGAATGTAAGCTGATTTTTTCCATTGTTTTTAGAGTAATACACCGCTTTATCTGCTAATTTGAAAAGTTCAGCAGATGAAATTTTTTCACAGCTTGTTCCAACACTCAAAGTAACATTGTAACCTATTGTTTTACCAAAAGCTTCAATATCTCTTTTAACTGTTTCGTAGTAACTCAGTATATATTTTTCGTAATTTTCCGTACAAGGCTTTATTTTATCAGGAAGAGTTATCATAACAGAAAACTCATCACCGCCTATTCTTCCGGCAAATCCGTTTTCAAGAAAAGCATTTTTAAGAATATGTGCGACTCCGACAATTACCTGATCGCCGACAGCGTGTCCCATTGTATCATTTACTTTTTTGAAATTATCAATGTCTATTATCCATAATGAATGATTTTTGTCGGTTTCCTGCGTAAGAAGTTCTTCGCATTTTTCCTGATATGTCATTTTATTGTAAATGCCTGTAAGCAAATCTGTGTCAACTTTTATATTAAGATTATCAACTATATTTCTTACAGGTCTTGACATTATCTTTGTTATAATCGCAACCGCTAAAACAGAAAGCAGAATAGCAAAAAATCCAACAAGCATAGTATATCTTCTTGTTTCCTGATTTTCTGCAAGTACAACTGACGTTGGAATTGAACATATAATTTTCCAGTCATCGCCACAAGTTCCTACTGAAACTATGTATGAATTATTTGTTACAATTGCAGAATCCTGCGACTGTATCAAATCCGCTATATCAAGAGAAAGCGTATTACCTATTTCTTCTGATTCAGATGAATATATCATAGTGTTGCTTGAATCAACAAGGCGTATTGTCATATCGCTCATATTTTCAGACCTTGCAAAAATGCTTTCAAGTTCTGTTACATAAAATGATGTGATAAGTATTGCATCATCATTAAGACGCTTTGCATAATAAAGTCTTACGAACTCATCATCATTTGAAGAAAACCAGCCGTCGTTTGTTCTC
This sequence comes from Oscillospiraceae bacterium, assembly GCA_022769365.1. Classification (GTDB taxonomy): domain Bacteria; phylum Bacillota; class Clostridia; order Oscillospirales; family Ruminococcaceae; genus Ruminococcus_C. Next base: position 15,631 of record JALEJO010000059.1, read on the forward strand.
TGTCTTGTAACAACATCTTTCATTACATCATAAAGCTTGTTTTCATAAACAGAAGTTGTTCCCTTTGAAATTTTGCCGACTGTGTGTTCATCACTGTAAACAACAGCAAAATCGCAATAGTTCTCCATAAGCGATAACTCTATAAGTTTATTTGATATTGCATCTTCTATCTGAATTTTATCGTATTCATCATATTTATCTTTTACAGGATCATACTGATAAGCCACAACATCATTATAAACAGGTTCAGTTGAAAAAACAAGCGTACTTGTGTTTTCAATTGTTTTAAGGTAGTTATCAATATTAATTTCCATCTGAACATCTATTGTTGAAATCAAAGAACTTACTTTCTTTTTCAGTACACTGCTTGATTTGCTTAAAGAATTAAATACAACTACAAGTATAGAAACGAATATTATAATTATAAATGCGACTGTTGTTAATATCTGAAATCCGAGAACTCTTCTCTGTGATTCTCCTGATTTACTTTTTTTCATTTACAGACCTCCGATATATAGTCATTACTCATTTAATTATACAATAAAATGGAAAAAAAATCAAGTGATTTACTAAAAATTTATGAAAAATATATAACATCAGACTGATATTTTTTATAAAATGCTGTTTTAAAATAAAAAGGGAACTTAAAAAAGTTCCCTTTAAAGTAATGTAATGGAATTTTTAATTGAATAATCTTAAATATCTGAATTACTTGGCAAAATCTGCACCAAATTCCTTGCACTTTGCAAGACCGTCATCATCAGGTGTTTCATTTATTATAAGACCTTCACCTGTGAAAATTTTTGCTCCGTCGTTTTCAGCTCTTTCAACCCATGAACGCATCCATTCGCCGTCACCCCAGCCGTATGAACCGAAAAGGGCTATATCCTTACCATTAAGGTCGCCTTCGATTGATTCAAAGAAAGGTTCAAATTCATCTTCTTCAAGTACTTCTGCACCCATTGCAGGGCATCCAAATGCTATTTTATCATAATCAGCAATATTTCCGCTGAAATCTGAAACGCTGAATAAATCAGCTCCTGCACCCTCTGCAATAGCATTTGCCATTGCTTCTGTATTGCCTGTACCACTCCAATAAATAACTGCTGTTTTCATTTTTATTTCCTCCTGAATTTCTACTTTACACCATTAATATGCAAAGTTATCTAATAATTCTGTATCGACACAGATTATTGTTATAATATCCCGAGTGCCTCGCAAATATCGGCACCATTTGAAATTTTATTGCAAAGGTATGCTCTGCAATTTCTGTAAGTTCTGAAAGTTCTTTCAGCTTTTTCTTCATCTGAATAAACTTTCCAAAATCCGCACATCTTGAATTTTTTGCCTTTATTTTTTATAAAGCCGTCAACATCTTCTATAGGATAGCCAAGAAAAATTCCTATTTCATGCGGAAAATTGTTTTCGTTTTTTATTCTTGATGAAAGTTTTTCAAGGCATTCCGAAACGCTTTTACAACATTTATATCCATATAAATTAAGATATTCACGCACTTCATATTTATTTATATGCTTTTCCAAAAGATTTTCATTATAAACAAGAACAAGAACACTGTTTTTATCTTCATAAACTATGCGGATTTTTATTCCTGAAAGACTAAGTTCTGTATATGTTCTGCCCTTCAAATACTCGTTGTATTCGTCTTTTTTAATTTTCATAAGTGATGATGCCTTTATTCCATATAAAGAAGGTGCTGTGTGATATGCAAGTTTCATTTCAAAGTTTGACTTATAATCAGACATATGTAACCTCCATTTTAGTTAGATATTGCTAACATCATATTACAAAAATTACGCTCTTTCAGGACAATACTTTGAAAGTACATTTTTTAATGCACTTACACTTGCAGAATGTATCTTTTCAACATCAAATTTATGTTTATCTGCTTTTTGATTAACGCATGACACCATTTTGTGTGAAACTGTATTTGTAAAAACTATCACAAGGTCAGGTGTGCCAAGCTTTCTTTCAAAATCAGCAGGCATTTTTATAAAAACTTTTGCCTTACAATCGTAATCTTTGCAAATGTTTTTATATCTTGTTACCATTCGGTCGTTTCCACCGACTAATACTACACTCATTATTTTTCCTTTCTTAAAGTAACAAACGGACTATGATATATATAAATCAAGTTTAAAATCATATTATCAAGTTAGATATTGCTAACCTGTATTTATAATAGCATATTCAAGTAAAAATGTCAATAGCTGAATATATTTTTGTATATTCAGCTATTTGTTATTATAATATAGAAATTATTTTTGTTTATTTATTCAAATATCAAATTTATATATTAGTTAGCATATGATTATGATTCTATTTCACACGGCTTAACGTATGCTGTTTTATAATTTGTAAATATAACCATACCCGGTTTTGCATCAGATGGCTTTTTTACATACTTAACAAGACAATAATCAACCGCAACTTTATCTGCACTCTGTGCCTTGCTGTGATAAGCTGCAAGACACGCTGCCTGCTCCAGCGTTGTGTCAGGTACTTCTTTGCCCTCTGCCGAAACTATGACGTGTGAGCCCGGTACACCCTGCGTATGAAACCAGTAATCTGTTTTTGCTGCTGTTTTCAATGTCAGCTTGTCGTTTTGTTTGTTGTTTCTTCCAACGTATATTTTAAAACCGTCAACAGATGTATATTCCATAGGCGGTAACGCTTTTGGCGGCTTCGTTTTCCAGTTTATTTTTCTTATATATCCCTGTTCTGAAAGTTCCGTTCTTATTTGCGCAAGGTCGCTTTCCGTTTCTGCTCTTGTCAATGAATCAAGTACTGAATCGAAATATACAAGTTCCTGTTCTCCCTGTCTTATTCTTTCCGCAAGGATTTTTTCAGCCGTAACCGCTTTTCGATATTCTTTATAATATTTCTGTGCATTTTCAGACGGTGAAAGCATCGTGTCAAGTTTTATTTCAGCTTCAGGACTTCCCTCTTCATAAAAATCATTTACTATTACCTTTTTATCGCCTTTTTTTATCATATACATATATGACGAAATAAGGTCGCCTGCTTTTTTATATTCATCTTTTTTTGCACACGTTTCAAGTTCTGCGTGCTGAACGGATAATCTTTTTGAAGTTCTTTCAACATTCTGAACAAGTAACCTGAATATATCATTTGCACGCTGTTTCAGTATTGCACTTTTATCATATGAAAAATAAAAATCATCCATCATTTCAAATAATTCATCATACGATTTTTTTATAAAAAGATTCCCATACTGGCTTACATTCATAAACGTAAACTCTTTCATTCTGCCCTCTTTTGTGCGTAAAAGAGTAAATTCATAATTCTTTTTCAGGAGTTTTTCTCTTGTTTCATTTATTATAAATGCAAGTCTTTCAGTTTGTTCTTCCGTCATTTCAGATGGTGATAACTCTTCCCCTCTGCCGACATAAAAACTCCATTCTCTTGTCAAAAGCGGAGAAACTCCTTCAAGTGTTCTTATAAGTGCCTTGCTGAGTTCAATTCCGGGATAATTATTTTTCAGTTCTGAAATTATTTTTTCGGTTGACTCTGTTATAAAATCAAACCTTGGATTATCATTCGGCGGCATTTCATATGTTATCCCAGGTAAAATTATTCTCTTTGCAGATGTTGAAGCGTCAACTCTTCTCATTGCATCAATAACTTTTCCATTCTGATTTACAAGGATAATATTTGAATATCTTCCCATTATTTCACAGCATAAAGTTAAAACAACATTGTCGCCAAGTTCATTTATACAATCAAAATCAAAAAACAAAACTCTTTCAAGTCCATTTTGTCTTATCGCTTTAACTCTTCCGCCTGTTAAATGCTTCCTCATCAGCATACAGAACATTGGCGGCTGAGGTGGATTTTCAGGAGTATTTTTTGTTATCTGAACTCTTGCCCTTTCAGGGTCGCAAGAAAAAATTATTTTTTGGGTTGTTCCCTGTTTCATTGATATAATAAGATCGTATTTTGATGGCTGATACACTTTTTCAACTTTTGCACCAACCAAAAATTCCATCTTATCTTTTATAACCGACAGCATTACACCATCAAGTGCCATTATTTTTCACCTGCTTTATTATTTATTTTATTGTTTTATACGGCTTTTTTTCGTATTTCAAACATTCTGCATTATTTTTTAAAAGTTCAAAAATCGGCTCGTAAAAGAATTTTTCTGTTCCGAAATGCCCTGCATCAATAAGATTCATTTCAAGATTTTCTGCCGCTATCCATCTATCGTGTTTAACATCACCTGTTATCAATGTATCTGCACCAAGATTTTTTGCATATTCAAGCATTGATGAACCCGAACCCGAACATACAGCAATAACAGAAACTTCTTTTTGTCCACTATAAAATCTTACTTCATCTTCTGCAAGTGCTTTTGCAGTTTTCTGTGCAAATATACCTGTATCAAGCGATTTTTTTAATTTTGCTGCAAAACCGAAACCTGTACCGTCAGGTTGAGTCGTTTCAAGAATTTTATAATCTTTTTCAAACTCTGCTTCTTTGCTAAGTTTATTAAATAAAATTTCGTTCATACCGCAACCTGCAATATCAAGCGGAGTATGCATACATATTGCTGAAATATCATTTTCAACAAGTTTATAAACAACTGAACTTTTTTTCAAATCTTTTAACGGTTCAAAAATAACAGGGTGATGCGATATTATTAAGTCAGCATTATTTTCAATCGCAAATTCAACTGCACCCTTTGTTATATCAAGTGCAAAAACTATTTTTTTAACTTCTTTTTCTTCATCTCCAACAAGAAATCCCGAATTATCCCATTTTTCCTGCGTTGAAACAGGAATTATTTTGTTTATTTTCTCAAATATTTCTTTTACTTTCATTTTTGAGTATCCTTTCCGCTTCTTCAAGATTATTTTTCATATCTTCAAGTTCTGCCTCATTTTTTGAATTAAGCTGACCTTTATATTTTTTCATATACTTATTAAACTGAATTGTTCCGTATTTTTTTGATTCTTCCTTTGAATAATCAGCAAATCCCATTATTGCTGTTGATTCAGTTATATCAATTTTTTCGCCTGTATATATGGCCTTTAAAACAACATAAACTTTTTTTCCGTCTGAAACGGCTTCTTCTTTTGTTATTTCAAAACCATTTTTATAAAGCCATTTTCTCAGCATACTTTCTCTTGTCATAGGCTGCAAAACAAGTGTACAGCCTGCCGAAAAATCAAGATTTTTTTCAAGTATATCTATTATTGTTTCACCACCCATACCGGCAATAACAACGCAATTTATTTTATCTGCATACACTGAATCTGCAATTTTTTCAAGTCCGTCAGATAAAATTGCAGGGATTTTTTCTTCATATCCATATTCAGCAATATTTTTCTTTGCTGCCGACAATGGTCCTTCATTTATGTCAGATGCAATAACCAAATCGCATATTCCTCTTTTAACAAGTTCGCAAGCAAGATACCCGTGGTCTGTACCAACATCACAAACCGTCATACCCTTTTCAATCATATTAAAACATAATTCAAGTCTGTTTCCAAGCATTTTCTGTTCTCCTAAAAAATAATGCGAATTGCAGCAGGCAACTCGCATTTACGAATCTGAAATCAAATTAAAATGTTTCTGTGTAATTGTACTTAACCATTTTTATCAGCATCTATTCCGTGAACCAAGGTAAGCTTCGTCAATTATTAAAATGAACCGAAGCACAGCCAATATAAAACATCCTCATATTCAAAATGCATAAGCAGGGTTACATATCAACTGAAATATAATAATTATCTGTAACTATTTTATCGTGCAATCTCTGTTATTAAAATACTTCTAAAGCTCTGGATTAGGGAAAAATACTCTGTTTTAAATGATTATTCTTCTCTCATCTTTGCAAAACATTCACTGCAATATACAGCACGGTCTTCTGTTGGCTTGAAAGGAACTCTTGCTTCTTTTCCGCAGCTTGCACATGTAGCTGTGAAAAATTCACGTGCTGGCTTTCCGCCTTCAGCAGCTTTTCTTGCATTTCTACAATTTCTGCAACGCTTTGGTTCGTTTGTGAAACCTCTTTCAGCGTAAAATTCCTGTTCGCCTGCTGTGAATACGAATTCTTCTCCACAGTCTTTACAAACTAAAGTCTTGTCTTCAAACATAATATGTACCTCGCTTAAAAATTCTGAATAATTGGACCGGAACGGACTCGCACCGAAATCTTTGCTGTATGTCTGCTGACGGATAAAACAATTTTTTTGTTACCACATACCTGCAACGCTCTTCTTGAGCTACTCAGTCGTCTTTTTTAATAATATTACATTATATTATAAACCATTTCTTTTAGTTTGTCAATAGTTTTTATACAATTTTCACGGAAATCAATTTTTAAAATATTTATTTACTTTATGAAAAGAATATGAAGTATACTAAATCAAGGCTCTCCTTTTAAGAAGAGCTGTCAGCTTTAGATAACTGAGAGGTGTATACCAAAATAATTTAATATAAATTTCACTTGAAACTTTAAGCAAGTTCAACCTCTCCGAGCGGCTTCGCCGCCCACCTCTCCTTAAAAGGAAAGGCTTTAATTAAAAAATTGATTTCCGTATATAATTTGCTTATATTGCTAAAAAAGCAATGATGATAAACGTTAAATCCACCACCATTGCTTTAATAAACATTCACATTATTACTTTTTAAGAATTTTAAAAATATCAACTAAATCTTCATCAACTGCTGTAGCTGCTTTTTTTGGGGCAGGCTGTTTCTTTGGTTCAGGAATTGTACCGTTTGTTATTGGGGGTATATTTCCTGATGGAAGTTCTGTTGATGCTGCTGTAGCTGTTTCTTCAGGAAGTGCATCTGAATCGCCGTTATCAAAACCAGCGGCAATAACTGTTATAGTCATTTCGTCCTGCATATCTTCCTTGAAAGATGTACCAAAAATAAATTCTACATCATCAGCTGCCTTATCTGTTATCATCTTTGTTGCCGCGTCAACATCTGATGAAAGAACATCTTCGCTCATGCTGATATTGATAAGAAGTCTTCTTGCACCTTCAATTGATGTTTCAAGAAGTGGGCTTGTGATAACTGCGTTTGCAGCTTCCTTAGCCTTGTCTTTGCCTTCACCATGACCAATTGCCATATGTGCATAGCCTGCACCCTTCATAATTGTTGAAACATCGGCAAAGTCAAGGTTGATGTAGCCTTCTTCTGTGATAAGATCTGAAATGCTCTTTACACCTGTTTTAAGAATATCATCAGCAAGAGCAAATGATTCTCTCATTGTTGGTGTTTTGTCAAGACCTTCAAGAAGTTTTTCATTAGGTATAACGATAAGTGAGTCAACATATTTTCTAAGTTCACTTATACCTCTTTCAGCCTGAAGCATTTTCTGTTCACGTTCAAAGCGGAATGGCTTTGTTACTGTTGCAACTGTAAGGATACCCTGTTCCTGTGCAATTTTAGCAACAACCGGTGCAGCACCTGTACCTGTTCCGCCGCCCATACCTGCTGTGATAAATACTATGTCAGCACCTTTAAGAGCTGCTTCAATTTCATCTTTGTTTTCTTCTGCACTCTTGGCACCGACTTCAGGTTTATTTCCTGCACCTCTGCCTTTTGTGAGTTTTGAACCAATCTGAATTTTTGTTGCAGCCTTTGAATTATTTAACGCTTTAGCATCTGTGTTAATTGCAATATACTCAATATCTTTTACTCCGGAAGTTACCATGCAGTTAAGTGCATTTCCGCCGCCGCCGCCAACGCCGACTACTTTAATATTTACGTCCGGATCAAATTCGCTCTGATAAACAAAATCAGCCATTTAACTGTTTCCTCCTGTGTGTTTTTAACTTCACATAATTTATAACAGGAATCATGCTTTCCTGCATGAGTGTTATACTATATAAATACACTCTATATTGTATCACATCCTATTATTTTTTGCAAGTCTTTTTTAAATTTTTTTACATTTTGATGGTAATAGAGGTATATATCCTTTAAAAAATATAAATATTTATCAAATCAATAATACTTACCTTCATAAATTAATTATTACCCATATTTTCTGATGTAGTTTCGGATGCATTTTCAGAAGCTTCCTGCTCTGCAAGACGTTCCTGTGCCTTTTTCTTTGTATCTGCAACAAGCTGTGCAGTTCTGAAAGATACCTGATTGCTTCCGACCATTGTCAGATAGCCTTTTGAACCATCATCAAGTTTAGCAACAGCACTTTCAGCAAGTTCAATTTTATAATCTATATCAGACCAGCTTCCTGCTTTAAAAATAATTCTGCTGTCTATCTGTATAGTTATATTATACTTGTCTGTTATGTCTATGCTGTCTATTTTATATTTAAGGTCACTTCTTATTGCTTTTTTGAGTGCCTGAAATATCTTGTCTTTCTGACTATCTTTTGAACGAAGAGTGTCTCCGTCTTTTGTTGAAACAGGGTCAAAACCGTTTATCTGGATAACATTTCCCTGCGACTGTTCTTTTGTTTCTATAATTTTGCCGTTTTTACTTACAGAAAGAACTCCACTATCATATGCAATATTATATGTTTCTGCACACTTTGTTACCTTAATTTCAAGTGTATCAGGAAAATGCTTTATTATTTTTGCTGTTTCTATGTACGGAAAAGACTCAACTATTTTTCTTTCGTATTTTGAACTGTCAAGAACAAACATATTGTCATTCTTTTTTATTCCAGACTTTTCAATAATTTTTTCTGCACTGTAATTATCAACATTACCCGTTACATTAAAAGTTTTTATATTAAACATAACAGTTGCAGAAAGCGTATAGAGAAGAATAAAAACAAGTACAAGTATTATAATGCCGTATATAAATCTTGGCATTTTACTCCTTCGGTTTTTCTTCCTCTTTTTATTATACGTTCGCTTTACTTCCGTCTTTTTTATATCCTTTGAATTCATAAAATACAATTCCTTCCATCTGTTTAGGAATTATTTTTTGAAAGAACTTTTTCAATTATCTTCCATATTCTTTCGTTTGTATCTGAAATTGCAAGAGATGCTGAACATTTTGCCATCTCTCTTAATTTATCAGGGTTTTTATAGAAATCCTCAACAATCGATATAATATCTTCCGTTTTAACATCTTTCTGTTCAATAACAACTGCCGCACCTGCTTTTGCAAGCACCATAGCGTTATAATACTGATGATTTCCTGCAACAATCGGCGATGGAATAAGTATTGCCGGTTTGCCTACTGCTTCAAGTTCTGCAAGCGTTGAAGCACCTGCTCGGCATATAACAAGGTCTGCTGCTGCAAGACAAATATCCATATCGTTTATATATTCGGATATTCTTAATCTATCGCTCTGCAATGGAATTTTATTTTCTGCCATTGCTTTTGGAAATGAATCTCTTCCCATTTTTCCATATCCATGAATATGGTTTATTTTTAAACCTTTTTCAGTATGCCATTTTATAACTTCTTCCATACATGAATTTATGCATCCTGCTCCAAGACTTCCGCCAAATGAAAGTATGCACATAGAGTCATCAAAACCAAGCTTTGCCCTTGCTTCATCTTTATTACAACTGCAAAGTGACTCTCTTACAGGTAAGCCTGTTACTGTGTAATCGCACTTTATTTTCATATAATCAAGTGCTTCTTTAACTGTAAGCATAACGTGGTCAACTTCCTTTGCAAGAAGTTTATTTGTAACGCCCGGAAATGCATTCTGTTCGTGTATTATAGTAGGTATACCGAGTTTTGCCGCCATTCTTATTATAGGCCCTGCAACATATCCGCCTGTTCCTATTGCAATGTCAGGCTGAAAATTCTTTATAATCTGTTTTGCTCTTTTGCTTGAATTTGCAAGATACCAAAGTGCTTTTACATTTCTTTTTATATTTTTAGGTGTAAGTTTTCTTTGAAATCCTGCTATTTTTATTGTTTCAAGTCTGTAACCTGCCTGTGGAACGAGTTTTGCTTCCATTCCGTTTGGAGTTCCTGCAAACAAAAATTCCGCATCAGGTCTGTGCTGTTTTATTATCTGTGCAATTGCCAGGGCAGGGTTTATATGTCCACCTGTTCCTCCGCCTGCAAGTAAAACTTTAAGCATTTGTCTTTCCTCTCTGTTCTCTGTAATTTATGCATCCATCTTTACATAATCATCAGGTTTGCCGCCCTTTGAATTGTTTTCTGATGAAGTCTTACCTGATTTATTTTTATTAGGTTCAGGTCTATACCTTTTTCTTGATATATTCAGAACTATTCCCATTTCGCTAAGCTGTAAAAGAAGTGCTGTACCGCCATAGCTGAAAAATGGTAAACTGATACCTGTATTCATAATAAAACCGCTTACAACCGCAATATTAAGCAATGCCTGAATACCTATATGCATTGTAAGACCAACTGCAACAAGCATACCGAATTTGTCCTGTGCTCTTTTGGCAATGTATATTCCTCTGAAAACAAGAAGAACAAAAAGCAATATAACTGTTAAAGCACCAACGAAACCAAGTTCTTCACATACTATTGAAAATACAAAGTCGTTTTTTGATTCAGGAAGATAAAGATATTTTTGTCTTGACTCACCAAGTCCGAGTCCGAAAAATCCGCCTGAACCTATTGCAATTAAAGACTGTGCCGACTGCCAACTGTCGCCCTGAATATCCGAAAACGGGTCAAGCCAAACTTTTATTCTGACCATAAAATATCCATAGCCTTCAACTAAAAGTTTGTATAAAACCATTCCGACTATTCCTGCCACTCCGACAAGTCCCACAACTATCATATGCCATATTTTTGTTCCGCCTATAAACATAAGCACTATGCAAAGAAAACTTATTATAATGGTAGCTGAAAGGTGTGGCTGCATCATAAGAAGAACAGCAACAATTCCAAGCAATGCCATATAAGGAAGTATTCCATATTTTACGGTATTCATTCGGTCATAGTTTCTTTCTATGAGATATGAATACATTATTACTATACCTATTTTCATAAGTTCGGAAGGCTGAAACTGGAAAACACCAAGGTTTATCCATCTTTGTGCACCACCGTCCGTTGTACCAATTATAAGTACAAGTATAAGGAAAAACAAAGGTATTATATACGCTGAAATTGCAATTGCGGGTGTTTTATATATCTGATAATCAATTTTACTGAATATATACATCAAAATAAGTCCGCCTGCTGCGAACATTGCCTGCCTTGATGCATAATATGAGCCTTCTTTGCCTTCACTTATCGCCCAGGCATAACTTGCTGAAAACATCATTATTATACCTATAACAAGAAGAGAGAAAACAGTTAAAAGAAAAACATAATCGCAATCGCCTTTTATGGTTCTTTCTCTTTTTCTTCGTTTTGTTACAGGTTTTTTCTTTACTGTATTTGTCTTTTTTACAGTAGCCTCTGGCATTTTATGCCTCCTAACTTTATCTTGTCATTATAAGAAGAACAACTCCTGCTGCACCAAAAACAAGTGCTGTCAAAGAAAATGTAATGCAGATTTTATATTCACTGAATCCGCTGAGTTCAAAATGATGATGTATAGGTGTCATTTTGAAAATTCTCTTGCCTTTTCCCTTTTCACCCGTTGCTTTAAAATGCTTTTTTGCTGTATATTTGAAATATGTAACCTGAATTACAACTGAAAGTGCTTCACATATAAATACTATTGCAGCAAGTATAAGCACAAGATGCTGATGAAGTACAATTCCGACTGATGTTACTGCCGCACCAAGATACATTGAACCTGTATCACCCATAAAACATTTTGCCGGGTGGAAATTCCACATAAGGAATCCTAAAATACCGCCTGCAAGGGCTGCTGTAAATATCGACATGTTATAGATATGAAGAACATTTGCACACATATAGAAACATATCATTGTTATAAATGATATGCAGCCGCAAAGACCATCAACACCATCTGTTAAATTAACCGCATTTGTCAAATAAATCATCACTATTATCATTAACGGATAATAGAAAATTCCTATATCAAAACTTACAAATGATAAATCTATTTTTGTATTTTTGTCACCTAAAAGATAAAGCATGAAAAGAAAAGCCGCTGAAAAAATAACCTGAAGTATAACTTTCTGATATGCTTTAAGTCCAAGATTATGTTTCTTTGAAACTTTTATAAAGTCATCTATAAAACCTATAAGAGAAAAAGAAAGACAATATAAAATACAGGCTGCAAGCTGCCATACAGCGTTCATCTGTGACTGTGTTTCTTCAACTGTTATTGCACCTGATGAAAAATTCTTCATTAATACAAATCCCACAAGAGATGCTGCAATACTTCCTGTTATGAAAAGGAATCCGCCCATTGTTGGAGTTCCCTGTTTCTTTTCGTGCCATTTTGGTCCGAATTCTGTTTTTATAGGCTGACCAAAGTGCATTTTTCTTAAAAAAGGAACAAGCCATGCACCCATTACTCCTGATATAACAAGAGATGTGAACATTGTTACCAAAATAATCCAGTTTTTCATATTTACTCTCCCTTATTCATATATTCTTTCAACGCATTTTTCAAGATGAATACCACGGCTTGCCTTGAAAAGTATTGCATCATTTGATTTTATGTATTTACATATCATTCTGCAAAGTTCTTCCATATCGCAAGTGTGATAAACATCAACGCCAAGAAGTGCCGCTCTTTTTGCAATATAAACAGAATTTTTTCCGTAACAGAAAAGCTTATTTATTCCGCTTTCAGCCGCCATATCTCCAACAAGTGTATGGAGTTGTTTTGCCATATCGCCAAGTTCAAGCATATCGCCAAGTACTGCTATTTTTCTTCCGCTGCATTCAAGTCCTCTTAAAACAAGAAGAGATGCTCTCATAGAGTCAGGACTTGCATTATAGCAGTCCATTATAACAGTCTGTTCACCTTTTTTAATTATATTCTGTCTCATTGCTTCAGGTTTATACATACAGAAAGCATCTGCCATTTCTGTTGATGAAACTCCTGCAAGTTTGCCGACTGCAAAGGCAGCAAGTGCATTCATTATATTATGTTCACCAGGAGAAGGAAGCCTTATTTCTGTTTTTCCTGATTCTGTGCATATTGTAAAAAGTGACTCGCCTCTGCGTTCTATTATACCTTCAGCACGAATATCTGCCTGATTGTTTTTTATTCCATATGTCACAATTCTTCTGTTGCTGAGCTTTTTAGGAAGATTTTTTAAATATGGGTCATCTGCATTTACAACAAGCGGTGCATCTGCTGACATACCATCGAGTATTTCAAGTTTTGCCTTTAAAATACCCTCCTGATTTTTAAGATTTTCAATGTGTGAATATCCTATATTTGTTATAACACCTATTCTTGGGCTTGCCGTTTTACTTAAAACACTTATTTCTCCAAAGTGCGACATTCCCATTTCAATTACAGCCGCTTCATATGTGCTGTCAAGATTTAAGAGTGTTTTTGGCAAACCTATATGATTATTAAGATTTCCCTGTGTTTTAAGCGTTTTATACTTTGATGACAGTACAAGTGCTATCATTTCCTTTGTTGTTGTTTTGCCAACACTTCCTGTTACTCCGACAAGTATAGGGTTGAATTTTTTTCTGTAATATGCGGCTATTTTAAGGAGTGCAAAATTTGTATCTTTTACAACAATACAAGGAACACCTATAATCTCTCTGTTTGTTACAGCCGCTGCTGCACCCTCTGCAACTGCTTTTGCTGCAAAGTCATTACCATCAAAGTTATCGCCTGTGAGTGCTATAAAAAGACATCCTTTTGTAAGCTTTCTTGTGTCTGTTGAAATGTCTGTTATTTCACAGTCGATTGATATGTTTCCGCCGACAACATCAGCTATTTCACTTAATCTCATTGCTTCCATTTTGTTTTCTCCATCCATTCATAAAAATTAGTTCAGTCTTTCAAGTCCTTCTTTTACTATTTCCCTTTCGTCCATATGTATATGAACATTATTTTTGAGTATCTGATAATCTTCATGTCCTTTTCCTGCAAGAACAATTACATCGCCTTTTTTAGCAATTTCAAGTGCCTTGTAAATTGCTTCTCTTCTGTCGGCAACTGTTATGTATTCTGTACTGCTGTCAGCACCTGCAAGAATGTCATTTATAATATCAAGAGGTTCTTCATCTCTTGGATTATCTGAAGTAACTATAACAAGATCTGCATACTTTTCAGCCGCTTTCATCATCTTAGGACGCTTTGTTTTATCTCTGTTTCCGCCGCAGCCGAACAGGCATATAAGTCTGCCTTCTGTGTATTCCTTAACACTTTTTAAAATATTTTCTATTGCATCAGGCGTATGTGCATAATCACATATAACAGAAAAATCTCTGCCTGTTGGAATAGTTTCGCATCTTCCCTTTACACCCTGACAGTCTGCAACTGCCGCAAGTATCTTTTCAATAGAAAATCCTAAAATAAGGCAAGCTGCAATTGCTGAAGTAACGTTTGAAACATTAAAAGAACCAAGCATCTGCATATTTACCATATATGATTTTTCATCTGCACAGAACCAGAAACTTGTTCCGTCTGCACGAAGTTTAATCGCATCAGCGTGGAAATCAGCTTTATTCTGTATGCTGTACGTATATTTTTTACAGTCAAGTTCCCTGTAAAGTCTTACACCATACTCATCATCTGCATTGCATACAGCCGCATCACATTTTTTGAAAAGCAATTTCTTTGCCTGATAATAGTTTTCCATAGTCTTATGGTAATCAAGATGGTCTTGTGTGAGGTTTGTAAATATCGCAACATCAAAATGTGACGGACCTATTCTTTTTTGCACAAGTCCGAATGATGAAACTTCCATAACTGCATACTCACAGCCCTCTTTTACCATCATATCAAGTATCTGCATAAAATCGTAAACAAAAGGGGTTGTGTTGGCTGTTTCAACAACTCTGTCGCCTATTTCGTTTTGAATAGTTCCCATAAGACCTGTTTTGTGTCCGCAAAGTTCTATTATGTGCTTTATAACTTTTGTTGTTGTTGTTTTTCCATTCGTTCCTGTCACACCAATAAGCTTTATTTTCTTTTCAGGATGACTGAACCAGGCTGCACACGCATATCCATATGAATCTCTTGTATCTTCGACGAGTATCTGTTTTTCACCAAGTCCTAAATCTCTTTCGCATACAACAGCTGCTGCACCCTTTTCAAGAACATCTTTTGCAACGCTGTGGCCGTCAAATTTTTCACCTTTTATACAAAAGAAAAGTGTATCAGGTATTATTTTTCTTGAATCATCTGTTATTGATGCAATATTTATATCATTTTCAGATGATACTTCTTTACCTTCAAATAATTCGCTGAGTTTCATTTTGTCATCCTCCTTAATCTGCTACATATTCATCATTATTCACTGCATTTGAATCGCCATTATCATTTTCATCTGATGAACTTCCCGTTCCAAGCGTAAGTGAAAGAACTGTTCCTTTATTTGTTTCTGTTCCTGACTCAATACTTTGTGATGTTACAACAAGTTCTGAATCTGAATTTCCAACATCGGATATAAACATATTAAGTCCGTTATCATATATAAGCGATTTTGCAGCTGTCAAAGTCATTCCAACAACATTCGGAACTGTTGTTGTTTCAACTTCGCTCTCTCCTGTATAAAGTATAACACTTCCGCCTGTTACAAAAACAGAACCTGATGAAGGTGACTGTTTTGAAACATAATCGCCATCGCCTATAACTTTATATGAAATATCTGAGTCAGCAAGAATTTCCTGTGCATCAGTAAGATTCATATCAGAAACTGAAGGAACTTGTGTTGTAAGTGAAGAATAATCTGAATCGCTGTATTCAGGGTAATATCCAATATATGGAAGAACTTCTTCAAGTACTTTTGTTGCACAAGTCACAACAACCTGTGCACCATAGTATCCAATGCTTTTATCAGGTTCATCTGCAAGTATAAGCATAACTATTTCAGGGTCATCAGCCGGTGCAAAACAGCAATATGAAGCAACATACTGCATCGCAGCTTCGTTTTCAATATCGTACATATCATTTTTCTGTGATGTACCTGTTTTACCACCTATTTTGTATCCTGCAATGTATGAATTGCTCTTTGGAGAATCTTCAACGACATTTTCAAGAATACTTCTCATCTTTTCAGATGTTTCTTTTGAAATAACCTGACGTTTAACATTTTTTGTGTTTTTCTTTACAGTGTTTCCATCACTGTCTTTTATTTCTCCAACAACATAAGGTGTAACAAGTTCTCCGCCATTTATTATTGCAGCATATCCTGTTATCATCTGAATTGCTGAAAGCTTTGTTGACTGTCCGAAAGATTCAGAAGCAAGTTCAACAGCTCCAAGTGAATCATAATCATAGAAAAGTGAACCCGACTCACCAGGGAGGTCTATTCCTGTTTTTTCATTTAATCCGAAACTTCTGAAATACTGATCAAATGCAGTGTCGCCTAATTTAAATGCAATATCTATAAAAGCAGGGTTACACGAATTTGTCATAGCCTGCTGGAACGTTTCTGTTCCATGTCCTGATCTGTGTGAACACCGAAGTTCCGCATCCATTACCTTTGTTGAACCGGTACACGTATATGAATATGTATCAGGGTCAACTGCATTTTCTTCAAGTGCAGCCGCCGCTGTGAAAGATTTAAAAACAGAACCAGGTGTATATATTTCCTGAACAGCCTTGTTCTTCCACTGTCCTTCTCTTGCTTCCGCATATGCATCGTCATATTCCTGACCTGTAAGCAATGAAAGTTCTTCAGCTTTTTTGCTGTCGTATATCGTTGAAGGGTCATTTAAGTCAAATCCCGGACAGCTTGCCATAGCATAAATTGCACCTGTTTTTGCATTCATTATAATTCCGCAGGCACGCTCATGAACATTAAAATCTTCACACATATCTTCAAGATTTTTTTCAAGATAATACTGCATTGTTATATCAATTGTAAGGTAAAGGTCATCACCATTTATTGCATCATATGTCTGTGCATCTCTGTACGGCATAACATTTCCGTTTGCATCTTTTGCAGAAAGAACTCTACCATCTGTTCCTGCAAGATAATTATCATAATAGCTTTCAATACCATACTGACCATCACCTGATGCATTTGTAAAGCCTATAACAGCCGCCGCAAGTTCATTCTGTGTATAATATCTTTTTGTGTCAGACTCTGTATTTATACACGAAAGACCTATGTTATCCATATATGCAAGTATTTCATCTGCATCAGGTTTTTCAACCTGCTTTTTAAGAACTACATACTTTGAATCCTTGTTTATTGCCTCAACTATTTCATCTGTTGAAATTGATAACTTTTCTGAAAGATAAGTTATAAGTTCATTCTGAAGCTGAGTTGTGTCAACATATCCTTTTGGTGTTCCGTCTTTTGATTTATTCTGACTAAGAATCTGTTTGTTATTTTTCTCAATTTTTTCTATTTGTGTTCTGTAAAGAGAAGGATCTATATAAACTTTATAAACAGTTGCACTCCACGCAAGAGGTGTACCGTTTTTATCGTAAATTGCACCTCTTTCAGCTGGTATGCTTATATTACCGAAATGTCTTTCGTTTGCACGTGCAACATATATATCGTGATCAATAACAGAAATTTTAAAAAGATGACAAACAAGAAGTGCCGCAAATATTACTGTAAATACAAAAACGAGAACGTAGGAACGGCTTCTCATACTCTTGTTTGGCTGACGTTTTGTTTTAAGATTCATAAATTCCTCCTGATAAAACAAAAGGGCAGGGACACTCCTTTAGTTCCCCACCTTTATACTTCCTGACTTCTGTAAAACAATTTTTTCTGAAACACCATTCAGAAAATTCACATAGGAAACTATCTGAATCTTCTGAATGGCGGAACCGTTACCGAACCGCCGTTTTCACCTTGTACGCTGAAATCCTGTAAACGGTCCGATGTTGGTTCCTCACGACCACTCGCTTTTCTATCTCTAATTTGTTCTACAATATATAACTAACGGACCAGCGTTTTTTATCTATCTATATGTGCTGTTATCCGTCAGCGGCAAAATAATAAAACGGG
Organism: Oscillospiraceae bacterium; assembly: GCA_022769365.1. GTDB lineage: Bacteria > Bacillota > Clostridia > Oscillospirales > Ruminococcaceae > Ruminococcus_C. Next base: position 33,633 of record JALEJO010000059.1, read on the forward strand.
ACATTAAGAAGATGCGGGCATCTCTTGCTATCTAAGCGTATATACTACAATATATAGTAAACTATCCCTTCAAATATTCAATAAACTCTCCGAATCTGATTTTGAGGCTCACAAAGAAATTTTCTTCGCTTGCTGGAAGAGTCACAACATCTTTATCCTGTATCTGAATATATTTTATCTGAGAAGAATCAAGTCTTTCCATTCCAAGAATATTCTCAGCATATTCCTCAACATTCCTTACAGAAACTTGTGACTGAAGTTTTGATTCGAGTCTTACGTTTTCGCTTTTCAGCTCTGTCAGCTGCGATTGTGCTTTTGAAACATTGCTGTACATACTGTTAAGACTTACATAACTGTCTATAACAATCCAAAACATAACCAAAGCGATTAACGCAAATATAACTGTTTTAGGAATCGAGTATCTTTTAAACTGTTTACTCTTCTTCAATTTTAACGTCCTTTCAGACAAATCTATACATCAAGATCTGCTTCATCCCGAAGGGGTTCTTCTGTTCTTTCAATTATACGAAGTTTTGCACTTCTTGAACGAACATTCTCTTCAAGCTCTTTCGCAGATGCTGTAATAGGCTTTTTGTTTATAATTTTTACAAGCGGTTTTCTTCCGCAAACGCAAACAGGAAATTCAGGCGGACAAATACATCCGACACTCCATTTCGCAAAATGCTGCTTAACAATTCTGTCTTCAAGTGAATGAAACGTAATAACACAAAGTCTGCCGCCTGCATTAAGGCATTTAAACGCTTCTTTCAAACCAATTTTCAAATGGTCAAATTCGCCATTCACTTCAATTCTGACAGCCTGAAAACTTTTCTTACACGGATTCTTGTCACGTCTTGCTTTTTGCGGAACGCCTTCTCTTATAAGGTTTGCAAATTCAAGCGTTGATGTGAGCTGTTTTTCTTTTCTGTACTCAACAATTTTTCTTGCTATCTGACGTGAAAATTTTTCTTCACCATAAAGATACAAAACTTTAGCAATTTTCTCTTCAGAGGCATTATTTAAAAAATCTGCCGCCGACATACCATCTTTACTCATTCTCATATCAAGAGGAGAATCGGTATGATAGGAAAATCCTCGTTCTTCATTATCAAGCTGATAAGATGAAACTCCAAGATCCATCAAAATCCCGTCAACAGATGAAATTCCAACTGAATCCAATGCATTTCTTATATCAGAATAATTTGAATGTACAACCTTAGCCGGAAGACCTGTAAGTCTTTCAGTCGCAGTCTTAACAGCGTCAGGGTCACGGTCAAGTCCGATAAGAATACCCTCACCGCTCAGCTTCGATGCAATAACTTTTGAATGTCCTGCACCGCCGACTGTACAGTCAACATATTTTCCTTCAGGTTTAATATTAAGTCCCTCTATGCATTCATCAAGAAGCACGGGTATATGTTTAAATTCCATTATATACCTCTCTTAAAATCCAAGTGAATCCATAAGCGACACCATTTCAGAAATGTCGAACTCTGAATTAAACTCATCCCAGTTGTTTTTACTCCAAATTTCAGCCTTATCATCAGCACCGATAACAACAGCTTCTTTTTCAAGTGAAGCAAATTTTCTGAGTTCCGCAGGTATCAAAACTCTTCCCTGTTTATCAGGAACAAGCTCTGCCGCTCCCGAAAAAAGCCATCTTTTTATAGCAGCTCCTTTTGATTCAGGTAACTCAGACACCTTTCGGGAAAGTTTCTCCCAACCTTCATTTGAATAAACTGTAAGACATCTTTTGTCTGTACCTCTTGTAACGATAAAAGTGTCGCCAAGCAATTCACGCAGCTTGGTAGGAAAATTCATTCTGCCCTTCGCATCAAGATTGTGATAATATGTACCTGTTAATATACCAAGCATCAAAATCACAGCCTTTCCACTAATTGACAGACAAAGTTCCTATGTGCCACCTTTTAGGGACACTTCACCACTTTTCACCACGTATTATATTATATACTATTTTGAGTAAAAAATCAACCTCTTTTTTGCATTTTTATATCTAAACATTTTTCTGTGATTAAATGAATTTTTATAAAATTTGCACAAATAGCAAAAAGAGACCGCACAAAGCGATCCCTTTTCATTATAAAACAGTATTATTAAAATACAAATTATTCAATAACTTCTGTAACAGTACCTGAACCAACTGTTCTACCGCCTTCACGAATAGCGAAACGAAGTCCTTCTTCGATAGCGATTGGAGCAATAAGTTCAACTGTCATTGAAACGTTATCACCAGGTGTGCACATTTCAACGCCTTCTGGAAGTGTGATTGTACCTGTAACGTCAGTTGTTCTAAAATAGAACTGTGGTCTGTAGTTGTTGAAGAAAGGTGTATGACGGCCGCCTTCATCCTTCTTTAAAACGTAAACCTGACCCTTAAACTTTGTGTGTGGGTGGATTGAACCTGGCTTAGCAAGAACCTGTCCTCTTTCGATCTGATCTCTTGTGATACCACGGAGAAGAGCACCGATGTTATCGCCTGCTTCAGCGTAATCAAGAGTCTTACGGAACATTTCGATACCTGTAACAACTGTTGAAAGCTTTTCATCCTTAAGACCAACGAGTTCAACAGGGTCGTTAAGGTTGAGTTTTCCTCTTTCAACTCTACCTGTAGCAACTGTACCACGACCTGTGATTGTCATTGTATCTTCAACAGGCATAAGGAAAGGCTTGTCTTCGTCTCTTTCAGGAGTTGGGATATATTCATCAACTGCATCCATAAGGTCAAGAATTGGCTTATAAGCAGGGTTTGAAATATCATCTGGAGCCTGAAGAGCTGCAAGAGCTGAACCTGTGATAATCGGAACATTGTCACCGTCGAAGTCATAGCTTGAAAGAAGGTCACGGATATCCATTTCAACGAGTTCGAGAAGTTCTGGATCGTCAACCTGATCAGCTTTGTTCATAAATACAACGATAGCTGGAACGCCAACCTGACGAGCAAGAAGGATATGTTCACGTGTCTGAGCCATAGGACCATCTGAAGCAGCAACAACGAGGATAGCACCATCCATCTGAGCAGCACCAGTGATCATGTTCTTTACATAGTCAGCGTGGCCTGGGCAGTCAACGTGTGCATAGTGTCTCTTATCTGTTTCATATTCAACGTGAGCTGTGTTAATTGTGATACCACGTTCTCTTTCTTCTGGAGCCTTATCGATCATATCGTAAGCTTCGTATTCAGCCTGACCCTTAAGAGCAAGTGTCTTTGTGATAGCTGCTGTAAGAGTTGTTTTACCGTGGTCAACGTGACCAATTGTACCAATGTTTACGTGTGGCTTGGTTCTTTCAAATTTTTCTTTAGCCATTGGAAATTTCCTCCTTAAATGTGTTTATCTTGCATTGATAAATCTGATATTGATATTATATCAGATTTTATCAATAATTGCAATAGTTTTTTTATTTTTTTACAAAAATATTTTTTTATTAATTAAGGCTCAAAGGTTAATTAGTCATTACCCTTGTTACGTGAAGCCATAATCTTTTCAGCAATGTTCTTTGGAACTTCAAGATAGCTGTGTGGTTCCATTGAATACTGACCACGACCCTGTGTATTTGAACGAAGGTCATTTGTGTATCCAAACATTTCTGAAAGCGGAACAAGTGCATCAATCTGAACAGTACCGCTTCTTGTTTCCTGACCCTGAATCTGACCACGGCGTGAGCTGAGGTCACCGATAACAGTACCTGTGTAGTCATCAGGAACAATAACTGAAACCTTCATAATAGGTTCCATAAGAACTGAGTTAGCCTTCTTTAATGCTTCCTTGAAAGCCATAGAACCGGCGATCTGGAATGCCATTTCTGAAGAGTCAACTTCGTGGTATGAACCATCATAAAGTTCAACCTTAACATCAACAACAGGATAACCTGCAAGAATACCTGACTGCATAGCACCCTGAATACCCTTGTCTACTGATGGGATATATTCCTTAGGAATAGCACCACCAACAACCTTGTTGATAAATTCATAACCCTTGCCTGATTCGTTAGGTGAAACACGGATCTTAACGTGACCGTACTGACCCTTACCACCTGACTGTCTTGCATACTTGTGGTCGATATCTGCTGTGCCCTTGATTGTTTCTTTATATGAAACCTGTGGAGCACCAACATTTGCTTCAACCTTAAATTCACGAAGAAGTCTGTCTACGATAATATCAAGGTGAAGTTCGCCCATTCCGGCAATGATTGTCTGTCCTGATTCTTCATCAGTCCATGTTCTGAATGTAGGATCTTCTTCAGCGAGCTTGCTGAGAGCGATACCCATCTTTTCCTGACCTGCTTTTGTCTTTGGTTCAATAGCAAGCTGGATAACCGGATCAGGGAATTCCATTGATTCAAGAATAATAGGATTCTTTTCATCACAAAGAGTATCACCGGTTGTTGTATTTTTAAGACCAACAACAGCTGCAATATCACCAGCGTAAACTGTTTCAATATCTTTTCTGTGGTTAGAATGCATCTGAACTATACGACCCATTCTTTCCTTCTGGTCTTTTGTTGCATTAAGTACAGATGAACCTGCATTAACAGTACCTGAATAAACTCTGAAGAAGCAAAGCTTACCAACAAATGGGTCAGTTGCAATCTTAAACGCAAGTGCTGAGAATGGTTCTGTATCTGATGAATGTCTGAATTCTTCTTCACCTGTATCAGGGTTAACACCCTTGATTGATGGTACATCGAGTGGTGATGGCATATAGTCAACTATAGCATCAAGAAGCTTCTGAACACCCTTGTTTTTATATGAAGTACCGCATACAACCGGTACCATTGTATTAGCGATAGTAGATTTACGGATACATCTCTTGATTTCATCAATTGTAATTTCTTCGTCAGCGAAGAACTTTTCCATAATCTCATCGTCTTGTTCTGCAACGTGTTCGAGAAGGCTATTTCTGTATTCTTCAGCCTTTTCCTTTAAGTCATCAGGAATTTCTTCAACTCTGATGTCTTTTCCAAGGTCATCATAATATACATAAGCCTTCATTTCGAGAAGGTCAACAATTCCCTTGAATTCATCTTCAGCACCGATAGGAAGCTGAATTGGAACTGCGTTACATTTAAGTCTGTCCTTCATCATGTCAACAACACGATAGAAGTCGGCACCCATGATGTCCATCTTATTTACATAAGCCATACGTGGAACGCCGTATCTGTCAGCCTGTCTCCATACTGTTTCAGACTGTGGTTCAACACCGCCCTTAGCACAGAAAACAGTCACTGAACCGTCAAGTACACGAAGTGAACGTTCAACTTCAACTGTAAAGTCAACGTGACCAGGTGTATCAATAATATTGATTCTGTGGCCGCCCCAGAATGCAGTAGTAGCAGCAGAAGTAATTGTGATACCTCTCTCCTGTTCCTGTTCCATCCAGTCCATTGTTGCAGCACCTTCGTGAGTTTCACCAATCTTGTGGTTTACACCAGTATAGAAAAGTATACGCTCAGTTGTAGTTGTTTTACCTGCATCAATGTGCGCCATTATACCAATATTTCGAGTATCTTCAAGTGAACAATCTCTTGGCATAAAATCCTCCTGATAATCGTAAGGCAGATATTACCAACGGTAATGAGCAAACGCCTTGTTTGCTTCTGCCATCTTGTGTGTATCGTCACGCTTCTTGCAAGCACCGCCTGTGCTGTTAAGAGCATCAAGAATTTCTCCTGCAAGACGTTCCTTCATTGTTCTTTCATTTCTCTCTCTTGAATACTTAGTGATCCAACGGAGACCTAAAGTCTGGCGGCGTTCTGGGCGAACTTCCATAGGTACCTGATATGTGGCACCACCCATTCTGCGAGCCTTTACTTCGAGTACAGGCATAACATTTTCCATAGCCTGTTCGAACATTTCGAGTGCATCCTTGCCTGTTTTTTCAGCAACGATATCGAATGCATCATAAACGATTTTCTGAGCAACACCCTTTTTACCGTCTATCATAATATTGTTGATAAGACGTGTAACGAGCTTTGAGCCGTATACAGGGTCCTGCAGTACATCACGCTTTGCGATATTACCTCTTCTTGGCATTTCGCTTCCCTCCTTCATAATAATAAATGAAATCATAGGTACTCGTTCTGACAGATTTCTCTGTTTTGACCGTCAGGCCATTTAGGAAAAATATAAATATATTCTTATGCAGCAATATTGCAAACCGTGATGGTCTGCAGACTGAACTCCAAAATATATAAATAAGTTTCCCACAAATTCCTGTGGTATAACTGTATCCTATCTTTTAGTTTTGCAGTTTTAAGATTACTTCTTTCCTGCCTTTGGACGCTTTGCGCCATACTTTGAACGGCTCTGCATTCTGTTTGCAACGCCCTGTGCATCGAGTGTACCTCTGATGATATGGTAACGTACACCTGGGAGATCCTTAACACGTCCGCCACGAATAAGAACAACGCTGTGTTCCTGAAGGTTGTGACCGATACCTGGGATATATGAAGTTACTTCATATCCATTTGTAAGCTTAACTCTGGCGATCTTTCTCATAGCTGAGTTAGGCTTCTTAGGTGTTGCTGTACGAACAGCTGTACAAACGCCTCTCTTCTGTGGTGAGCTCTGGTTTGTTAAAGTCTTCTTCTTAGCATTGTAGCCCTTCTGAAGTGCTGGTGCTGTAGACTTTGTTTCCTGTGCTTTTCTACCCTTACGAACCAACTGGTTAAATGTAGGCATTTTCCTTCCTCCTTTTTAAGTAATATAGCGAACTTTTCACAGTACGCAATTACTATTATATTACTTTTCGACCCAAATGTCAAGTGACTTTTTTATTTTTAATACAATTTTTAATTTTTGTAGATTTTAACATTATTTTTAAACACTTTCAACTTGATTTTCAACAATTTATATGTTATAATATATCTATAATTTTCTTGAAAGAAGGTATTTATATGGAAATAAACAATAAAATGTATCACATTGGTTTAAATACTGATGATATTGAAAATGCTAAAACCGCATTAATAGCAGGTGATCCGGCACGAATTGAAAAAATTGCAGAACATTTTGAAAAATACAAATTTTTAAAATTTAATCGTGAATACAAATCATATCTTGCATACGAAAAAAATACTCCTATTCTCATTATGTCAGTTGGAATGGGTGGACCGTCTGCCGCCATTGGCGTTGAAGAAATGGCTCAGATAGGCATAAAAAATATAATTCGAATAGGAACTTGCGGTGGAATGCAAAAAGATGTTGTCGCAGGCGATATAGTAATTGCAAACGCAGCAATACGTGCAGAGGGAACAAGTCTTGAATATATGCCGATTGAATTTCCTGCCTGTGCCGATTTTGAATTGACCTGTTTATTAAAAAATTCAGCCGAAAAGCTGAATTGCAAATATCATATCGGAACTGTTCATTGCAAAGACAGCTTTTATGGGCAACACGAACCATCAAGAATGCCCGTCGGCGAAATGCTCGAATACAAATGGAACGCCTGGAAAATGGGTGGAGCATTGGCAAGTGAAATGGAGACAGCTGCACTTTTTGTTGTTTCTTCCGTACTTGGAATAAAATCCGCCGCAGTTTTATTATGTGTATGGAATCAGGAACTCGAATATAATTCAACCGACTTTGATACAGAAAAAGCAGTAAAAATAGCTGTTAATGCTGTTAAAAATATATAAAAAAACGCCCCACACCAAGAGATGTGGGGCTTTGCTGTACCGGCACAGACCTATTTTCCCAGGTCGTCACCAACCAAGTATCTTCGGCACTAAGGAGCTTAACTTCCGTGTTCGGAATGGGTACGGGTGGATCCT